>NZ_LZJM01000124.1:0-611 GCF_001667665.1 Mycobacterium sp. E342 | reverse complement strand
AGCTTCTCGGCGCAATCGGCGAGCATCCACTGGATGCCTTGCCGATCGGCGACGCGCTTGCCGAAGGTGACACGCTCGCACGCACGTGCGGTGGCCATATCCAAGGCTGCCTGAGCTTTGGCCACGCTCCACATCCCGTGCCGGAGCCGGCCGTATCCGAGCCGATGCTGCCCCATCGCAAAGCCCTCGCCACGGCCGCCGAGAATGTTCTCGTCGGGGACCACTAGGTCGCGGATGCGGACTTCCGCGTGACCCATGGTCACCTCACCGTGGAAGGCCGGCACGTCGGTCTCTCCCATAACCGGAATGTTGCGGATGATCTCGAAGCCAGGATTGGGCAACTCGACGAGAAACGTCGTGTACTGGCGATGGCGCGGCGCGTCGGGATCGGTCTTCGCCATGACCAATGCCAGTTGTGAGATGGAAGCGGCGGAGGTGTACCACTTCTCGCCGTTGAGGATCCAATTATCGCCCTCGCGCACCGCGCTGGTCTGCATGCCGGTGGCATCGGCGCCGGCGGCTCTTTCGGTCATGGCAAAGCAGACCCGGATATCGCCGTTGACCAGCGGGACCAGGTAGCGCTGCTTCTGCTCGTCGGTTCCATGCTCGAT
>NZ_LZJM01000123.1:0-8162 GCF_001667665.1 Mycobacterium sp. E342 | reverse complement strand
CGGCGTCATTCCAATTCGGGACCACCTGGGTGACACCGGGCGCGGACCCGCTCGGCGCCGGGGGGTAGGTCCTGGCCGCAGAGCGGATCCAGTCGGGGATCGCGATGTTGGTGCCGTTCGGATACGAATCGTTGCAACAGGATTTGTAGGCGTACACACCAAGGATCAGCCGCATGTTTCGGCTGCCGACCTTGCCCAGCGCGTCGTCGATCGCGCTGAAGTCGAACTTGCGGTCGTCGGGCGCGTCGGGCGGCAGCGTGCGCGGGTCGACGGGCTGCAACTGCCGCCACGAGACCCGCAGGCTGGCGTCGTAAGACGCGGGCCAGGCGGCGTACCGCTGCTGAGCGGGATTGCCTTGCGGGAAAAGCGGATTCAAGCCTTCCTCGTATTGGCCGCGCAGCGGGTTGGGGATCTCTTGCGCGCTGGGCGGGATGGCCGGGCTGACCATCGCGGACAGCGGACCGGGATCGCTCTTGCCACCGCATCCGCTCAGCAACACCGCCGCGCACATCACAGCGGCCAGCGCGCTTTTCCTCGTCTTCACGGTTGCTTCTCCCAACACACACCGATGCACACTGAAGTGGCCCCATACTGCCTGGGTTATCTGGTGCGCGTATCCGACGCGGGGCTGGTCACGAATTGGCGTAGCGCAGCCTAGCACGCACCACCCGCCCCTCCCCCGGTCCGCCGCAGGCCGGCCCGACCCCGCAAGCGGCGCCCGTGAGGCGCGTCACAATGTGGGCGGGCCTGTCACGCTCGAGGAGCCCGCGGTGTCTCAAGGGCATCAGGCCCGTGAGAACAGGAGACAGCAAATGACCGAGGTGATCGCCCAGAAAACTCATGTCGTCGTGGTCGGAGGCGGATACGCCGGAACCCTGGCCGCAAACCGGCTCCGGCAGCGTCCCGACGTCGATGTCACCCTGGTGAACCCGCGCCCCGTCTTCGTGGAGCGAATCCGGCTGCACCAGTTGGTCGCCGACACCGGCCCCGCGACCGCCGACTACGCGACCCTGCTCGCCGACGGGATCCGGTTGGTCGTCGACACCGTCGACCGCATCGAGGCCACCGACCGGCGCATCCTGCTGTCCTCGGGCCGCGAGCTCGGCTACGACTACCTCATCTACGCGGTCGGCAGCACCGGCGCCGCTGCCGTTGCGGTGCCCGGGTTCGCCGACTTCGCGTACCCGATCGCCGACCTGGAAAGCGCGCAGCGGTTGCGCTACGCGCTGGCCGACTTGCCGCTGGACGCGCCGGTGATCGTCGTCGGCGGCGGGCTGACCGGCATCGAGACGGCTGCCGAGCTGGCCGAACGGGGCCGCCAGGTGACCCTGGTGTGCGGCGCCGCGCTCGGCCCTTCGCTGAGCAGGCGCGGCCGGCGTTCCGTCGCCAAGCGCCTGCGCGGCTTCGGGGTCAACGTGCTGGAATCGGCGACCGTGACCGAGGTGCGATGGGACGCGGTGGTGCTCGGCGACGGGGCCGTGCTGCCGAGCGCGGCGACGGTCTGGACCGCCGGATTCGCCGTGCCGGACCTGGCCGCGCGCAGCGGCCTGAGCAGCGACTCGCTGGGCCGGCTGCTCACCGACGAGACGCTGACCAGCGTCGACAACCCCTACGTCGTCGCGGCGGGCGACGCGGCCGCGCCGTCGGGCCAACCCTTGCGGATGAGCTGCCAGGCTGCCGGTCCGCTGGGTGCGCAGGCCGCCGACACCGTGCTCGGCCGCATCGACGGAACCGCTCCGGCCCGACTCAATCAGGCGTTCGTCGGCCAGTGCATCAGCCTGGGCCGCACCTACGGCACGCTGCAGTTGGCCCACACCGACGACACTCCGGTGAACCTGGCGATCGGCGGCCGGACCGCCGCGTCGATCAAGGAGGCCATCTGCAAGGGCACGCTGTGGGCCATCCGGCGCGAGGCCGCCAAGCCCGGCTCGTACCGCTGGCTCAAGGGCGGCAAGCGGCCCGCGCAGGCGTCCGCCGAGGTCGCGCTGCGATGACGCGCGCGCCCGCCGGCAACGAGCACGCCGATCGGTTCACCGTGCTGCGGCCGCTGCTGTTCACCATCGCCTACGAGATGCTCGGCTCGGCCACCGAGGCCGACGACGTCCTGCAGGACAGCTACCTGCGGTGGGCGGCGGTCGACCTGTCGACGGTGCGTGACACCAAGTCCTACCTGGCGGCGCTGGTGACCCGGCAGGCACTCAACGCGTTGCGCGCCGACGCGCGCCGGCGCGAGGAGTACGTGGGGCCGTGGCTGCCGGAGCCGCTGCTGCTCGACGAGCAGGATGCCTCGACGGATGTCGTTCTGGCGGAATCCATTTCGATGGCGATGCTGGTCCTGCTGGAAACGCTGAGCCCGGACGAGCGGGCGGTGTTCGTGTTGCGCGAGGTGTTCGGCTTCGACTACGGCGAGATCGCCGAGGCGGTGGGCAAACCGGCGCCCACGGTGCGCCAGGTGGCGCACCGGGCGCGCGAACACGTACGGGCCCGGCGGAAGAGGTTCGAGGCGACGGACCCGCAGCGCAACGCGCGGCTCACCGCCCAGTTCCTCCAGACGGCCGCCAGCGGTGACGTCCAGACGCTGATGACGATGCTCGCCCCCGACGCCACCTGGACGGCCGACAGCGGCGGCAAGGTGTCCGCGGCGCGCCGGCCGGTGGTGGGCGCCGACCGGGTGGCCAGGGCCATCGTCGGCCTGATCCGCAAGGCGAGCGAGTTCGCGGAGTTCCGCATCCAGATGGTGACATGTAACAGCGCCCCGGCGGTGCTGCTCTACCTGGGTGATCATCTCGAGGGGGTGATCACGCTGGAGATCGCCGAAGACAAGATCACGAACTTCTACGTGACGCGCAATCCGGACAAGCTGGCGGCGCTGGCGACCGCGCGCGACGTCAGCCGCGGCTAGGCGGGCGCTCTTCTGTCAAGCTAGGGCGGTGCGTATCGACCGGCTCGGTGACCTGGGCGCCGCCCCCGCGGTGCTGCGCGCCGTGGGGGACGCCACCGCCCGGCTCGGTCTGCCGCCGCCGGCCGCGCTGACCGGCGAATGGTTCGGCGCGCTGGCGGTCATCGCGCCGAGCGTGCCGGTGCGGCCGGTCGATGCGGACGCCGCGTTCGCGGTCCAGCCGGGCCCGCAGTCGCTCGACTCGGAGGCCGTGGGTGGCGGCTGGATCGGTTACCTTTCCTATCCCGACCCCGGCGCCGGCGGCGAGCCGAATCGGATCCCCGCGGCCGCGGGCGGCTGGACCGACTGCGTGCTGCGGTGCGACCGGGACGGCCGGTGGTGGTACGAAAGCCTGTCCGGGGCGCCGATGCCGGACTGGCTGGCCGACGCCCTGGCAACGGGTCCGCCGGCAGCGCGCGACTGCCGCATCGACTGGGCCCCGGCCGATCGGGCGGCCCACCGCGACGGCGTGCTGAACTGCCTGGAGGCCATCCGCGCCGGCGAGGTCTACCAGGCGTGCGTGTGCACGCAGTTCGCCGGGACGGTCAGTGGCGCCCCCCTGGACTTCTTCGCCGACGGCATCGCCCGCACTTCCCCGGCGCGCGCCGCCTACCTCGCGGGGTCATGGGGCGCGGTGGCGTCGTTGTCCCCGGAGCTCTTCCTGCGGCGGCGCGGGACGCTGGTGACGTCCAGCCCGATCAAGGGCACCCTGCCGCTGGATGCCTGGCCGTCGGCGCTGCGGGCGTCGGCCAAGGAGGTGGCCGAGAACATCATGATCGTGGACCTGGTGCGCAACGACCTCGGCCGGGTGGCGATCGTGGGCACCGTCACCGTGCCCGAGTTGCTGGTGGTGCGGCGCGCGCCGGGCGTGTGGCACCTGGTGTCCACCGTGTCGGCGCGGGTCCCGGTCGATCTGCCGACGTCTGCGCTGCTGGACGCCGCCTTCCCGCCCGCCTCGGTCACCGGAACACCCAAACACCGTGCGCGCCAACTGCTCTCGCAATGGGAGCCGCATCGTCGAGGAATCTATTGCGGCACAATCGGTTTGGCGTCACCCGTCGCGGGGTGCGAACTGAACGTGGCCATCCGCACCGTGGAGTTCGACGCCGGGGCCGGCGCGGTCCTGGGTGTCGGCGGAGGGATCACCGCCGACTCCGATCCCGCCGCGGAATGGAACGAATGCCTGCTCAAGGCGTCCCCGATCGTCGGGCAGCCGCGGATCGCGGCCGCGTTCTCGGCGGGCTGACCCTCACGTCTGGCGCGACCGCAGGACGGCATCGTAAAGCTGGCGCGAGCGGACCCCCGGATTGGCGGCGGCCACCTCACCGCAGGCGTCCTTGACGCGCGCGCCGCCGGCGACCAGCTCCTGCACCTGCCCGACCAGCGCGGGCAGGTCGGCGCGCGGGGTGGCGCCGGCCAGCACCACGGTGATCTCGCCGAGCACCCCGTCGTCGGCCCACGCCGCCAGCTCGTCAAGCGATCCGCGCACCACCTCCTCGTGCACCTTGGTCAGTTCCCGGCAGATCGCGGCCCGGCGGGTGCCGCCGAGCCGGTCGACGGCGTCCTGCAGACACCCGGCCAGCCGGCGCGGCGATTCGAAGAACACGCAGGTGCGCCGTTCGTCGGCCAGCGAGTCCAGCCAGGCCCGCCGCGCGGCCTTCTTGCGGGGGGCGAATCCCTCGAAGCAGAACTTCTCCGCCGGCAGGCCGGACAGGGCCAGCGCCGTCATCACCGCCGACGGGCCGGGCAGACACGTCAGCGCGACGCCGGCGTCCACGCACGCCGCGACCAGCCGGAAGCCGGGGTCGCTGATCAGCGGCATCCCGGCATCGCTGACCACCAGCACCGTCGCGCCGGCCTTGACGGCGGCGATCAGGGGCTCCACCCGGGCCGCCTCGACCCGGTCGAACAGGCTGACCACCCGGCCGGTGATCGTGACGTCCAGGGCCTTCGCCAGCGTCCGCACCCGGCGGGTGTCCTCGGCCGCCACCACGTCGGCGCGGGCGAGGGCGTCGATCAGGCGGGGCGAGGCGTCCGACGGCTGGCCCAACGGGGTCGCGCCCAGCAACAGGCGGCCAGTGGTCATGACGGACAGCCTACGATCGACACCGATGTCCGCCCCGCCCCGCGAAACCCCGGTCGTCGGCCAGGAGCGCGTCGTGCCCGTCGTCAGCCCGGGGCCGATGGTTCCGGTGGCCGATTTCGGGCCGACCGATCAGATCCGCGGCTGGGTCGTGACGGGCGTGATCGCCGTGCTGGCGGCGATCACCCGGTTCCTCAACCTGGGTTCGCCGACCGATGCCGGCACGCCCATCTTCGACGAGAAGCATTACGCCCCGCAGGCCTGGCAGGCGCTGCACAACCACGGGGTCGAGGACAACCCCGGGTTCGGCCTGGTGGTCCATCCGCCGGTCGGCAAGCAGCTGATGGCGATCGGTGAGGCCGTCTTCGGCTACACCGGCGTGGGCTGGCGATTCACCGGCGCGCTGCTCGGCGTGGTGCTGGTCGTGCTGGTGATGCGGATCGTCCGGCGGATCAGCCGCTCGACGCTGGTCGGCGCCATCGCCGGTGTGCTGGTGATCTGCGACGGCGTCAGCTTCGTCACCGCCCGCACCGCCTTGCTCGACGGCATCCTCACCTTCTTCGTGGTCGCGGCGTTCGGCGCGCTGATCGTCGACCGGGACGAGGTGCGCCGGCGCATGCACGTCGCGCTGCTCGAGGGCCGTGCCGCCGAGACGCTGTGGGGCCCGCGGCTGGGGGTGCGCTGGTGGCGGTTTTCCGCGGGAATCCTGCTCGGATTGGCTTGCGGGACAAAGTGGTCCGGCGTGTATTTCGTGCTGTTCTTCGGCGCGATGTCGTTGGCGTTCGACGTCGCGGCGCGGCGCCAGTACCAGGTGACCCGGCCGTGGGCGGGGATGTTGGGCCGGGATCTGATCCCCACCGTCTACGCGCTGGTGCTCATCCCGTTCGCCGTGTACCTGGCCAGCTACGCACCGTGGTTCGCGTCCGAGACGGCGATCGATCGGCATGAGGTCCGCCAGTCGATCGGCCCGCATTCGGTGGTCCCGCTCCCCGACGCCATCCGCTCGTTATGGCACTACACCGCCAAGGCTTTTCAGTTCCACAAGAGCCTGACCAACGCCGCGGGCAACCACCACCCGTGGGAGTCCAAGCCGTGGAGCTGGCCGATGTCGTTGCGGCCGGTGCTGTACGCGATCGATCAGCAGAACGTCTCCGGGTGCGGCGGGCAGTCGTGCGTCAAGGCGGAGATGCTGGTGGGCACCCCGGCCATGTGGTGGCTGGCCGTGCCGGTCCTGCTCTATGCCTGCTGGCGCGCCTTCGTCCGCCGCGACTGGCGTTATGCCGTTGTGCTGACCGGGTATTGCGCCGGGTGGCTGCCCTGGTTCGCCGACATCGACCGGCAGATGTACTTCTTCTACGCGGCGACGATGGCGCCGTTCCTGGCGATGGGGATCGCCCTGATATGTGGGGACATCCTCTACCCGCCCGGCCGGACCCGCGGTCTGAGCTCAGAACGACGCACGCTGGGGCTGATCGCCGTCTGTTGTTACGTCGCGTTGGTGGTGACCAATTTCGCCTGGCTGTTCCCGGTACTCACCGGGCTGCCGATTTCGCAGCAGACGTGGGACATGGAGATCTGGCTGCCCAGCTGGCGCTAGCCGTTCCTGCCGTGCGACGCCGAGATCGACGCTAGTGCGCGGTTTACTCGCACTTCTTCGCGCCAACGTCAATCTCGACGCCTAAAGCGGATCGCGGGCGACCGGACAGGACATGCAGCGGGGGCCGCCGCGGCCGGTGCCCAGTTCGGACCCCGCGATGGTCAGCACCTCGATGCCCGCGTCAAGTAGGCGGGCGTTGGTCTGGGCGTTCCGCTCGTAGGCGACGACGACCCCCGGCGCCAACGCCAGGGTGTTGTTGCCGTCGTCCCACTGCTCGCGCTCGGCGATGACGGGGTCCAACCCCGTGTCGATCACCCGCAGCCGGTCGATCTCCATCGCCTTGGCGGCGGCCTCCAGAAAGGGCGCCTCATCGCTGATCGCCACGCCGTCCGGCGTGCGCTCGATGGTGAACGCCGACAGCGTGTCCACGACGTTGGCGTACATCACCACGGTGTCGGTGTCGACCATGGTGCACACCGTGTCCAGGTGCATCTGCGCACGCCGCTGCGCGATCGGCACGGCGAGCACCTTGTGGGCGAGGTCGTCGTCGAAAAGGCTGCGGGCCAACGCTTCCGCACCCGCCGGGGTGGTGCGTTCGCCGACGCCGACCGCGACCACGCCGGGAGCGAGCAGCAGCACGTCGCCGCCCTCGACCGGGGCGGTGCGCGACTCGTAGGCGCGCCGCACCCCGGTGAATCGCGGGTGATGCGCGTAGATCAGATCGGTCAGCGACGCCTCGCGGATCCGGGCGCGCAGCGCCAGCGTGGGGATGACCACCCGCGGGCCGATCCATATCGACGAGTCGCGGGTGAACACCAGGTTGGGCAGCGGCTCGATGACGAAGTCCGCCCCGTGGTGCATGCGCAGTACCAGCGACACGTCGGTCCGGATGTCCGAGGGCAGTTCGTTGAACGTCATGCCGGCCATCAGCACCTGAGCCAGCCTGCCCGCGTCCAGCCCGCGCAGGTAGCCCGAAAGCGCTTGTGCCAGCGGAACTCCGAGCCGCCGCGCGTCGACCGCGGCGGCGACGCCCTGCATCCGCGCCGCCCCGCTGTGGGTCAGCGCCTCGGCCAGCAGGTCCGACAACAGCAGCACCTCGACGCCCCGTGACCGCAGCAGCGCGGCGAACCGGTCATGTTCGTCCTGCGCGCGGGCGACCCAGGGCAACCCGTCGAAGAGCAACTGATCCATGTTGCGCGGATTCAGCCGCCGCAGCTCGCCGCCGGGCCGGTGCAGGATCACGACCCGCAGCGTGCCCACCTCGGAATTGGTGCCCAGCTCAACCACACCCACAAGGAAAACGGTAGCCGCTCGGACGGCCGGTCCCGCCGTCATCGAACGGGTGTGCGATAGACTGGCCGCCGTGGAGATCGCGGTACAAGGCTCCCTGTTCGCACACACCGAGCGCAGAGAACTCGGTGACGGCGCCTTCATCGAGATCCGCGCGGGCTGGCTCACCGATGCCGACGACCTGCTCGACGGCCTGCTGTCGGGCGTGCCCTGGCGGGAGGAGCGCCGCCAGATGTACGACCGGGTGGTCGACG
>NZ_LZJM01000122.1:0-523 GCF_001667665.1 Mycobacterium sp. E342 | reverse complement strand
TGCGTGGCCGAGAATGGCTATTCGCGCACCACGATTCGCGAGATCGCCCGGGCGGCGAACATCACCAGCGGAAGCCTGTACCACTACTTCCCGAACAAGTCCGAATTGCTGGACGCGGCCGTCGAGGACATCGAGCGCATCGCGGTGCCGCGGCTGCGAGCCGCCGCCGCGGGTTCCGGCGGCGTGGTCGAGCGCATCGCGGCGGTGCTCGACGAATCGGGCCGGCTCATGCGCGAGTATCCCGATCTTGCCGCCTTCGAGTGGGTGATCCGCGCCGAAGGCGCTGTCGCCCGCGATTCGCGGCTCGCGGCCGACTTCCAGGTGTTTCGCGGAATCATCGAGGGTGTCATCGACGATGCCTACCGCCGGGGCGAGCTCGCGCACCGGGCCGACCGCAACGGCATCGTCGAGGCCGTCTACGCGCTGATCTATGGGTTGACGGAGCTGGCGGCCACGTCGCCGCCCCGGGACTATCACGCCGCGCTGGACGCGGCCAAGAAATTGATCCGGGGAACGTTGCTCG
>NZ_LZJM01000121.1:0-2951 GCF_001667665.1 Mycobacterium sp. E342 | reverse complement strand
GGTTCGACCCGTCGGCGGGCGGACAACGCGCCTACGACACCCCGCTGGGCATCACCAACCCGCCCATCGACGAGCTGCTGGACCGCGTGTCGAGCAAGTACGCCCTGGTCATCTACGCGGCCAAGCGCGCCAGGCAGATCAACGACTACTACAACCAGCTCGGCGAGGGGATCCTCGAATACGTCGGGCCGCTGGTCGAGCCGGGGCTGCAGGAGAAGCCGTTGTCGATCGCGCTGCGCGAGATCCACGCCGACCTGCTCGAGCACACCGAGGGCGAGTAACAGGCTGGGCCGGGCGCGCTGTGGACAACCGCGATCGGGTCGCGAAAAACGTCATCGTCGGCGTCTCCGGTGGCATCGCCGCCTATAAGGCGTGCACGGTCGTTCGTCAGCTCTCCGAGGCCGGTCACCGGGTGCGGGTCATCCCCACCGAATCCGCGCTGCGGTTCGTCGGGGCCGCCACGTTCGAGGCGCTGTCCGGCCAGCCGGTGCACACCGGGGTTTTCGAGAACGTCCCGGACGTGCCGCACGTCCAGCTCGGCCAGAAGGCCGACCTGGTCGTGGTGGCGCCGGCCACGGCGGATCTGCTGGCCCGCGCGGTGCACGGCCGCGCCGACGACCTGCTGACCGCGACCCTGCTCACCGCGCGCTGCCCGGTGCTGTTCGCGCCCGCGATGCACACCGAGATGTGGTTGCACCCGGCCACCGTCGACAACGTGGCCACCCTGCGGCGGCGCGGAGCCGTGGTGCTCGAACCCGCGTTCGGCCGGCTCACCGGCGCCGACAGCGGCTCGGGACGGCTGCCCGAGGCGGAGGAGATCACCACGCTGGCTGAGCTGCTGCTCGAACGCCACGATGCGCTTCCCTACGACCTGGCCGGCTGCAAGGTGCTGGTGACCGCCGGCGGCACCCGCGAGCCGATCGACCCGGTCCGTTTCATCGGCAACCGCAGCTCGGGCAAGCAGGGCTATGCGGTGGCCCGCGTCGCCGCCCAGCGCGGCGCCGAGGTCACGCTGATCGCCGGGCACACCGCCGGACTCATCGATCCCGCCGGCGTCGAGGTCGTCCACGTCAGCTCCGCGGAGCAGCTCGGCGACGCGGTGGCCAAGCACGCCCCCGCGGCCGACGTGCTGGTGATGGCGGCGGCCGTCGCCGACTTCCGGCCCGCGCAGGTTTCCGCCGCCAAGATCAAAAAGGGTCCGGACGACCGAGACGAGCCGCCCGTGATCGAGCTGGTGCGCAACGACGACGTGCTGGCCGGCGCCGTGCGGGCGCGGGCCCACGGCGAGCTGCCCAACATGCGGGCCATCGTCGGCTTCGCCGCGGAAACCGGCGACGCCAACGGCGACGTGCTCTTCCACGCCCGCGCCAAGCTGCGCCGCAAGGGCTGCGACCTGTTGGTGGTGAACGCGGTGGGCGACGGCAGGGCCTTCGAGGTGGACAGCAACGACGGATGGCTGCTTACCGCCGACGGCACCGAGTCCGCGCTGCAGCACGGTTCCAAGACGCTGATGGCCAGTCGTATCGTGGATGCGATCGGCGCGTTCCTGCACGGCGGCGGGTAATACGGTTCGGTTTTCCTGTGGCGCCAGGCCAGGTGCCGGCCGGCACCATGCCAGCCGATATAATTCGGTTAACTAACTATTTGGAAGGGTTGAGATTGTGAGCGAAAAGGGTCGCCTGTTTACCAGTGAGTCGGTGACTGAGGGACATCCCGACAAGATCTGTGACGCGATCAGCGACTCTGTTCTCGACGCCCTGCTGGCGCAGGACCCCCGCTCACGTGTCGCGGTGGAGACGCTGGTCACCACCGGTCAGGTGCACGTCGTCGGTGAGGTGACGACGACCGCCAAGGAGGCGTTCGCCGACATCACCAACACGGTCCGCGAGCGCATCCTCGAGATCGGCTACGACTCGTCGGACAAGGGCTTCGACGGGGCGTCGTGCGGGGTGAACATCGGCATCGGCGCCCAGTCGCCCGACATCGCCCAGGGCGTCGACACCGCCTACGAGGCCCGGGTCGAGGGTGAGCGGGATCCGCTGGACTCCCAGGGCGCCGGCGACCAGGGCCTGATGTTCGGCTACGCGATCGCCGACACCCCCGAATACATGCCGCTGCCCATCGCCCTGGCCCACCGCCTGTCCCGGCGGCTGACCGAGGTGCGGAAGAACGGCGTGCTGCCGTACCTGCGCCCGGACGGCAAGACGCAGGTCACCATCGAATACGAAGACAACGTCCCCGTCCGGCTCGACACCGTGGTGATCTCCACCCAGCACGCGGCCGACATCGACCTGGAGAAGACCCTGACCCCCGACCTTCGGGAGAAGGTGGTCAACACCGTGCTCGACGATCTGGCGCACGACACGCTGGACACCTCGCAGACGCGGCTGCTCTTCAACCCGACCGGCAAGTTCGTCCTGGGCGGCCCGATGGGCGACGCGGGGCTGACCGGCCGCAAGATCATCGTCGACACCTACGGCGGATGGGCCCGCCACGGCGGCGGCGCCTTCTCCGGCAAGGATCCGTCCAAGGTGGACCGCTCGGCCGCCTACGCGATGCGCTGGGTGGCCAAGAACATCGTCGCCGCTGGTTTGGCCGAGCGGGTCGAGGTGCAGGTGGCCTACGCGATCGGCAAAGCCGCCCCCGTCGGGCTGTTCGTGGAGACGTTCGGCACCGCCACGGTCGACCCGGTCAAGATCGAGAAGATCGTCCCGGAGGTCTTCGACCTGCGGCCCGGCGCCATCATCCGCGACCTGGACCTGTTGCGCCCGATCTACGCGCAGACCGCCGCGTACGGCCACTTCGGCCGCACCGACATCGAGCTGCCGTGGGAGCAGCTCAACAAGGTCGACGACCTCAAGCGCGCCGTCTAGGTGTACCCGGCTCGAACGTTGTTGACGGTTTGACTGTGAGAAGGGAGGACCTCCGGGCTTAGTGGAGATGTCTGACGT
>NZ_LZJM01000120.1:0-1034 GCF_001667665.1 Mycobacterium sp. E342 | reverse complement strand
GCCGGCACCGCACGCAACCACCCATCGAGCACGAACAGCGCCGCCCCCGACACCGGCGACCCAATCGGCACAGCCCCCGTGCCCGGGGTGAGCGGGGCACTGATCGCCGCATACACCGTGGTCTCCGTCGGCCCATAAGCGTTGAGCATCACCCGCCCCGACGCCCACCGATTGACCACCTCAGCCGGACACGCCTCCCCGGCCACCACCAACGCCACCGACTCCAACCCCTGCGGCGAAAGCATCGCCACCGCCGACGGGGTCTGACTCAACACACTGACCCGTTCAGCAATCAGCAAGCCCTGCAAATCATCCGGGGAACCCACCACCGCCTCAGGCACCACCACCAACCGCGCCCCATGCAACAACGCACCCCAGATCTCCCACACCGAGTAGTCAAAGGCATAGGAATGGCACTGTGTCCACACCTGCCCCGCGGTCAGGTCCAATCCGGCATCAAACGCGTCGAATAACCGCGTCACGTTGTAGTGCGTGACCGCAACACCTTTAGGAACACCGGTGGTGCCCGAGGTGTAAATCAAATACGCCACATCCTCTGAAGTCGGGCCCGACAACGCCGTCGCTGGCTCAACATCGATAGCGGGGTCGTTGACATCGATCACCGCCACGTCATGGCCATCCAGCCGTGACCGCAGGCCCGCCGTGGTCAGTACCGCGACCGGGGCGGCGTCAGCCACCAGGAACCCCACCCGGGCCGCGGGCAGGCCCGGATCCATTGGCACATAGGCCGCCCCCGACTTGAGCACCGCCAACATCGCCACGATCGCCTCTGCGCCGCGCGGTAGTAGCAACCCCACGTACTGGCCGGGGCCGGCGCCCTGGGCAACCAGCCAGTGCGCTAACCGATTCGCGGCCTCATCCAGCTCCCGGTAAGTCATTGAGCGGCCCTCGTAGCTGATCGCCACCGCCTCCGGGGTCCGCGCGACTTGGGCGGCGAACGCATCCGGAATCGACACCGTCGGCGTGGCGGGGCGGTCCAACACGCCACGGTTGCCCCACACCGCCAAGCGCGC
>NZ_LZJM01000119.1:0-6702 GCF_001667665.1 Mycobacterium sp. E342 | reverse complement strand
GGGTCAAGGCGATAGCGACCTGCACCCAGCGGGTGCTGTTGGGCATGATCAATCCCACCCTGGTGCCTTTTCCCACACCGGATTCAACGAAAACCGCGGCCAATTCTCTGGTAGTGGAGTCGAGTTCGCGATAACTGACCCGTGACGCAGGGTCGATCACCATCGGCTTGTCGCCGTCGTGGTCGGATCGGAGCCGTACCAGTCGGTCGACGGTGTCAGGCATCGAAGAGCTCTCTCAGTCCTCGTGTGTCGACCTTGCCACTGGAGAGCAACGGAAGCTCCGAGCGTGAGACGGCGACAAAGCGCCGCGGGATCTTGTATGCCGACAGCTCCGCCCTGAGCCGGTCGCGCAACGCCACCGCGTCGAAGGCAGCACCGTCCGGCACCACCACGACCGCCGCGACCAGCTGGCCCCGCCGGGCATCGGGAACGCCCATGACGTGCGCCGTCAGTCCGCCGGTGACGCTGGCGATGGCCCGTTCGACCTCGGCCGCCGAGACGTTGGCTCCCGCCGTCTTGATCATCGTGCCGAGCCGGCCGAGATAGTAGAAGAATCCGTCGGCGTCCACCCGCACCAGATCGCCGCTGTGGAACCAGCCGTCGGCATCAAAACATTCCTCGCGACTGCGTCCGTAGTAGCGTTGCATCACATACGGTCCGCGGATGCACAGTTCGCCGACGTCGCCGGCGGTCACCGGTTCTCCCGTTTCGGTGTCGATGATCCTGGTGTCGAAACCCGGTGCCGGCTTGCCGAACGACCCGCGCCGGTTCTCCGGCTGATCGGTTTCGTCGTCGCTGATCAGCACGACGCTGCCGGCTTCGGTCATGCCCAGCATGTTGTGCCGCAGTTCGGGGTCGGCCGGTCGAACGTCGGGCGCCATGATCGGATAAAGGTTGCCCCGCCGCATCGATGACAAGTCGCGGCCCGGAAAGCTCGGATGTTCGGCCAGGTGAGTGATCCCGGCGCTGAAACCGTTGGTCACGGTCGGTCTTTCGGCCTCCAGCAGGTCAAGTGTCCTACCGGGGTCGACGGCGTTGGAGCACACCAGCGTCGACCCGGCGACCAACGTGGCGAGCAGTCCGAACGCGAAGCCGCCGACCCAGAAGAAGGGCGAATTGCAGAACAGCCTGTCGTCCGCCGTCAAACCGCGAATCTTGTTGAGGTTCCGCTGATGTCCGAGCAGCGCGCCATGCGTGTGCACGACACCCTTGGGGGAGCTGGTGGAGCCCGACGTGTAGACGATGGCCAGGGGGTCGCAGCCGTGGACGTCGTCCTGGGCCGCCGCCAGCAGCTCGGGGTCCACGGTATCGGCCAGCCGGTAGAACCGGACGATGTCGCGGACGCGCCGCGTTGCGTCCGGGCGGTAGGTGATGCCGACCTGCCGCAATTGTGGCGCGGCCGGCGAGAACAAATGGCGGTCGGAGTCGAAGTCGGGATCCGACAGCAGCTGTTCGAGCCGTTGCGCGTAGTCATGGGTACGGAAAGACGCGGCGCTCAAAAGTATTTCGACGTCGCTGTCGAGCAGCTGCTGGCGCAGTTCGCGGTCGGTGACGAACGTGGAGAAGGGCACCACCACGGCGCCGATCCGCGCCGCGGCCAGCATCCCGACCACGAACTCCGGGCCGTTGTGGTAGAGCAGGCCCACATGGGTGCCCTTGCCCGCGCCGGCGGCGATCAGCCCGCACGCCAGCTCGGCCGAGCGGGCCTCGGCTTCGCTATAACCGATCCGGTCGTCGTCGCAGACTAGCAGCGGGTGGTCCGGGCGCGACCGGGCCTGGTGTGTCAAGACCTCGACGAGGGTCGGGGTGTCACCGAACATGGTCGCCGTGGGGTGCGCTGAAGAAGCGCTGGACCGCGCCCAGGTCGGCCTTGCCCGACGCCGTCCGTGGGATCGCGTCGACGATGGCGATCTCGGTGGGAATCTCGTAGCGCGCCAGCCTCGTTCGCAGAAACTCTACTAGTGTGCCGGACTCGGTCGAGCCGGGCTCGTGCAGCTCGACCATGGCGACCGGCGTCGCACCGAGGCGCTGGTCGGTGCGACCGACCACCGCGGCGCCGGCCACCGCCCCATGGCTTTCCAGAGCGGTGCGGACGTCGTCGGGCATCACCTTGAACCCGCCGCGGATGATCGCCTGGTCGGCCCGCCCGACGATCCAGACGAAGCCGTCCGCGTCGATGCGCGCCATGTCCGTGGTCCGCATCCACCGGGCCGACGGCCCCAGCTGGCTCGGCTTCACTTCGAGCAGACCAACCCGGTCGGGTCCCAGCGGCGCGCCGTCGTCAGTCACCACCCGCAACTGTGCGCCGGGGTTGGCGCGACCGACGCTACCCCGCTTGGCCGCCCAGTATCGCTGGTAATCGGGCAGGGTCCAGCCTGCCACACCGCCACCGAACTCGGTTGCCGCATAGGAGGTCAGCACCAGAATGCCGTACTTCTCGGTGAAGGCGTCGGCGTCGTCGGCCGACAGCGGGGCGGTGCCGCAGGTGACCGCGCGGATGCTCGCCAGGTCGGCGCGCGGCACGTCGGAGTGCAACACCGCGCGCAGGGCGGCGGGCACCAGCGATACCGTGCGCGGCCGGTGCCTGCGTACCGCGTCGGCCCACGCCTTCAGCTCGAATCGCTCGAGGAGCGCGAACGGCCTTGCCTCGGCGATGCATTGCAGCACGCGGAACACGCCGCCGATGTGCACCAGCGGCGAGTTGACGATCGCGACTCCACGCCGCAGCTCCGTGGGCGCCGGGGCGCGATCGGCTTCGGCGCCCATCACACTGCGCGCCAGCGTGTCGTAGTCGAGGTCGATTCGTTTGGGCGGTCCCGTGGTGCCGCTGGTGAGCATGCGCACCGCGACGCCCGGCCGCGGATCGGTCTGCGCCGCGGGTGAAGTGGTCGCGCAGTCAGCTGGGGGATCGTCCAGCCGACCGGAGATCGGCACGGCCGTCGTCGCGGTCGTCGGGGGCACCAGCGCCGTCAGATCGTCGCGTTCCGCGATGATCAGCGGTACCCGCAGCCCGGCGATGTCGGCCCTGGTGCGCTCGTCACCGCGAGACGGGTTGATCACGGCGACGGTGCCGCCGCCGAGCAGCACCCCGAGGAAGGCGGCCACATGACCGGGGCGGTTGCGCAGCAGCATCCCCACTTCCGCGCCGGCGGTGAGGGCGGCGACGCGCCGTGCCGATTCGGCGACGCGAGCCCAGGAGACCCATCGCCCCTCGTACTCGATGGCGTCCGCGTCGGGCTGCAGGTCGAGGACATCGGCGATGCGTTGGCTGAGGGGGTGCGGGGGCATCAGCGGGTCTTCGGACTGCGCGCGACGCCTTCGCGGCCGGACTTCTTATGGGCGGCGAGTTCGGCCGTTCCGAGCGGGTTGCCCAGGCGGGTGTAGATCAGTCCTTGCTCCATGGCCGCCCGATAGGGTTTGTCGAGCGATTCCCAAATCGCCTTCACCGTGCCCTGGGTCGCGGTCGGGGGCTTCGCGGCGATGGCGGCGGCGATTTCGTGCGCGCGATCCCAGAGCTGCTCGGCTGGGACGACCTCCGACACCAAGCCGATCCGTAGCGCGGTGTCGGCGCTGACCCGCTCGTCGTTGCCCATCAGCGCGATGCGCAGCGTCTCGCCGAGGCCGATGCGCCTCATCAGGCCGATCGGCTCCAACGCGCAGACCAGGCCAGCTGATACGTGCGAGTCGAAAAACGTCGCGTCCTCCGAGCAGATGACGACATCGGATTCGTTGACGAAGTAGAACGCACCAGCGGTGCACATGCCCCGAACGGCGCACACGACCGGTTTCCACATCTTCTGCCATTTGGGGCTGAGTGCCTCGCCGGGATCCTCGTGGTTCCAGATGTTTTCGGGCTGACCGTAGGGCGTCTTGATGTCCAGACCGGCGCTGAACGCCCGGTCGCCGGCCGCCCTCAGTACTACCGCGTTGACCGCATCATCGAGCTTGACCGTGCGCCAGGCGCGGGCCATCTCCTCGCACATGGCGCGGTTGAACGCGTTCAGCTGTCCGGGCCGGTTCAGCGTGATGGTCGCGACCCGGTGACTCTCGTCGACCTCGAGCGTGATGGTTTCGAACGTCATCGGCACTGCCAATCGGGCTTGCGTTTCTCCACGAAGGCCTTGGGCCCTTCGGCCGCATCGTCGGTGCGCAACACGCGCTCGCGGAACGTTTCGGCCATGATCTCGGCTTCGTGCAGCGGCACGTTGAGCCCCTTGAGGATGGCCAGGCGAGTTCCCCGGACCGCAAGCGGCGCGTTGGAGTTGACGATGCCGGCGATCTCGTGGGCCCGCTCGAGAAGCCGTTTGTGCTCCACGATCTCGCTGATCAATCCGAGCTCGTAGGCGCGCCCCGCGCTCATCCGCTCGTGCCTGCCCATCAACGCCATCCGCAGGGCAATGGAGCGGGGCAGCACGCGCGAGACCCGCACCATCTCGCGGCCGGCTACCAGGCCGATGCTGACGTGAGGATCGAAGAAAGTCGCTTGTTCCGAGGCGATCACGATGTCGGATGTGGTGACCCAATCCATGCCGGCGCCACAGCACAACCCGTTGACCGCGGCGAGCACGGGCTTGGCGGACGTGCGGAACGGGGGGGTGCCCTCCTGCGGTGCCTCCCATTGGTCATACGTCGACAGGTACGGGCGCTCGTAGATGACCTTGCCGTCTTCGGGGATGGCCTTGACGTCGGCCCCGGTGCAGAACGCGCGACCGGTGCCGGTCACAATGGTCAGCCAGACCTGGTCGTCGTTTTCGGCCTCGTCGTAGGCGGCTCGCAATTCGGTGATCATGTGTGGGCTGAGCGCGTTCAGGGCGTCCGGGCGGTTCAGGGTGATAGTGGCGGTATGCCCGTCGACGTCGTAATTGATGGTGTCGAACGAGTCAGTAGGCATCCTGCTCCCTCACCGGCCCTGAAATTTCGGGCCACGCCGTTGCCGGAAGGCTTCCAAACCTTCTTTGAAATCTGCTGTCCGGCAGGACAACTCCAGGTTGTACAGCTCCTGGGTCATGGTTTGACTAAGTGTCGTGTCCTGGCCGAAGCCCAGTGCCTGCTTGGTCAGCCCGATCGCCACCGTCGGCCCGGAGGCCAGCCGCTCGAGTAGTTCCTCGGCCGCGTCGTCGAGCTGGGGTGGGTTAACCGCCTGGTGGATCAATCCCCAGTCGGCCGCATCCCGCGCGCTGACTTTCTCGCCCAACAGCAGCATTCGCCTGGCCCGTGCCAGCCCCACCAGCCGGGGCAGCAGCCAGGTGGCGCCCGAATCCGGGCTGAAGCCCCGGTCCACGAACGGCTCCCAGAACACCGCGTCGTCGGCGGCGACGGTGAAGTCGGCTGCCAGCGCGAGGTTGCAGCCGAACCCGGCGGCCCATCCCCGCACACTGCAGAGCACCGGCAACTGGATGCCGGCGACCAGCTCGATCACGCGATGAGCGGCATGGGGGATCCGCCGGACCAGGTCGCCCGCACGGGGGCGCCGGCGTTCGTTGGTGGCTACCCAGTCCACTCCGGCGCAGAAGTCCTCGCCTCCCCGGATGTGTACGGCGCGCAACGAATCATCGGCGGCGGCATCGGTGAGGGCCTCGGACAAGACGCTGATCATGCTCTGGCTCAATGAGTTTCGTTGGGATGGGCGATCGAGCGTTATCCGCATCACCGCGCCGTCCCGGCGCACTGTCACCGCACCGTCGGCACCGGCCGCGTCGGCCTCCTGACTCACCGTCGAATCCGGCCTTTCTGCCGTTACGGTTACCCATACAGTAGGCAATACGATTGATACGCTGTATAAGTTAGCAGGGTACGCCGCCGCCGGAAATAGCCGGGCCGGAACCCGAGCGAAAAGGGAGAAGCATGGGCTTGCAGGAGGGGCGAGCGGAGGGCTGGACTGAACCCGAGTCGACGCGCTCGGGTGACGCCCGATTCGGCGAGCGCCCACTCTCCCAGACCATGGCCGCCGCCGGCGCCATGCGGCGCCTGAGCTCACTGCTGCTGGCGCTTGAACATCCCCACCCCACCGTCGACACCATGGTGGAGAAGTTCGCCGAATGGGAGAGCGAACTCTCTGCCGCGGCGCCGGTGGACAACGCGCCGCGAATCGGCGACGTCCCCGATGATCCCCGGCGCGTCTATCTGGACCATGCGACCGACATCGGCGCCTACAATCCGTGCTTTCCGGAGTATCGGTTCGATCACCTCGATGCCGACGAGGCAACGGGGCGAGTCAACTTCCCGCTCGCCTACGAAGGCCCGCCGGGATGCGTGCACGGTGGGTTCCTGGGTGTCTTCTTTGACTGCGTCATCCAGCACCACAATTGCGTCACGGGGCTGTCCGGCAAGACACGATCACTGGTCGTGACGTTCCGCCGACCGACGCCCGTGTTGACCGAGCTACGGTTCGACATCGTCCGATCGCAGGTCGAACGCGGCATCGCATCGACGGCACGGCTGCTACTCGACGGCGAAGTGCTCTGCACCGGCGAGGTGAACACCTTGGCGTCACCGGCGGAAAGGCTGGCCGGGTTCCAATTCGGCAGGCGGCGAAAGGAGTCCGACACATGACGCCCCCGAGCGCCTCGGACGATCGCGTGCTGTTCGAGGTGGACCCCGACCGCCGCATCGCCACGATCACGCTCAACAATCCGGCGCACCGCAACTCCTATGACGCCGCCATGCGCGACGCACTCGCCCGCTGTCTGGATCGGGTGGCCG
>NZ_LZJM01000118.1:0-11333 GCF_001667665.1 Mycobacterium sp. E342 | reverse complement strand
GCCCCGCCCGGCCCCCCGCCAGTTCCGGGGGGCCGTCCGCCCAACTGGGCGTCGCCGCCGCGGCGACCGGAGGGGGCCCGGCCGGGGCGGCGGACCACGCCGTCCCACCCGGATGCGCCGCGACCGGTATGCCCATCGATTCGGTTTGCGGTGGGCGGGCGACCGCCGCCCCGCCGCCACCGCCGAATTTCCCGCCGCATCCGCAGGTGTCCCCGCACACCGAGATGTCGCGCAGCGCCGCCAAGCCGCCCGAAGTGGCGAACCTGGCGACCAAGATGTTCCAGGCGCTGAGGCCTTCTCGAACCGGGTCGCTACAGAAGCCTTCCGGTGCGCTCACGATCGGACGTGCCACCGACAACGACGTCGTCATCCAGGACGTCCTCGCGTCCCGGCATCACGCGTTCTTGACCCAAACGCCGCTGGGCACCGAGATCCGCGACGCGCACAGCGTCAACGGGACCTTCGTCAACGGCGTGCGGGTGGGGTCCGCGGTGCTGACCGAGGGCGACTTGGTCACCATCGGCAACGTCGACCTGGTGTTCACCCGAGGCGAGCTGCTCCGCCGTACCGAGGCCGCGACCCGCTCCGGTGGCCTGGAGGTCAACTCCGTCTGCTACACCGTCGACCAGAACAAGCAACTGCTCGACCACATCTCGCTGACCGCCCGGCCCGGCACGCTGACGGCCATCATCGGTGGGTCGGGTGCCGGCAAGACCACGCTGTCACGGGTGATCGTGGGCTACACCAGCCCCACGTCGGGCTCGGTGACCTTCGAGGGCCACGACATTCACGCCGAGTACGCGACCATGCGCAGCCGGATCGGGATGGTCCCGCAGGACGACGTCGTGCATCGCCAGCTGACGGTGAACCAGGCCCTCAACTACGCCGCCGAGCTGCGGCTGCCGCCGGACACCAGCAAAACCGAGCGGGCCCAGGTCGTCGCGCAGGTCCTCGAGGAACTGGACATGACCAAGCACGCCGAGACCCGGGTCGACAAGCTGTCCGGCGGCCAGCGCAAGCGGGCCTCGGTGGCCCTCGAACTGCTCACCCAGCCGTCGCTACTGCTGCTCGACGAGCCGACGTCCGGCCTGGACCCGGCGCTGGACCGTCAGGTCATGCTGATGCTGCGCCAGCTCGCCGACGCGGGTCGCACGGTGCTGGTGGTGACCCACTCGGTGTCATACCTGGACGTCTGCGACCAGATCCTGCTGGTCGCGCCGGGCGGCAAGACCGCCTTCTGCGGCCCACCCGACCAGGTCGAGGCGGCCATGGGCACCCGCAACTGGGCCGACATCTTCGCCAAGGTGGGCGCCGACCCCGACGAGGCCAACCGCCGGTTCAAGGAGCGCAACCAGCAGTCTTCCCGGCCACCCTCCCCGCAAAGCCCGGCCGACCTGGGCGAGCCACCGAAGACCGACCTGTGGCGGCAGCTGTCCACTATCGCCCGCCGCCAGGTTCGACTCGTCATATCCGACCGCGGCTACACGATCTTCCTGGCGATCCTGCCGTTCCTCATCGGGGCGCTGTCGCTGACGGTGAAGGGCCCGCATCCCGGCCTGGGCCCGGCCGACCCGCTCGGCCCGGCGCCCACGCAGCCGCAGTACATCATGGTGCTGTTGAACATCGGCGCCGTCTTCATGGGGACCGCGCTGACCATTCGCGACCTGATCGGCGAGCGCCCGATCTTCCGGCGGGAGCAGGCCGTCGGTCTGTCCACCTCCGCCTACCTGCTGGCCAAAATCGCGGTCTTCTGTGTCTTCGCGACGCTGCAGGCGGCGATTGCGACCATCATCGTGCGGTTGGGCAAGGGGGCGCCGACGGCACACCCGCCCTTCTTCGGCAACTCCACGTTCTCGCTGTTCGTCACCGTCGCCGGCACCTGTGTGGCGTCGGCGATGCTGGGCCTGTTGTTGTCGGCCGTGGCGCAGTCCAACGAACAGATCATGCCGCTGCTCGTGGTGTCGATCATGTCGCAGCTGGTGTTCTCCAGCGGCATGATCCCCGTCTATCAGCGCTTCGGCCTCGAGGAGCTCGCCTGGCTGACGCCCGCGCGCTGGGGATACGCGGCGGGCGCCTCGTCGATCGACTTTCCGTCGCTGGTGAAGGTCAAACAGATCCCGACCAACGACCCGATCTGGCAGCACTCGAAACACATCTTCGTGTTCGACATGGCCATGCTGGCGTTCCTGTCCGTCGCCTACACCGGCTTCGTCCGGTGGCACATCCGGCTGAAACGCTGAGCCCGCGGCCGCTCCGATGACGCAAGCCGCCGAGCCCGTGCTGACCGTTCGATCCGACCGATCGAAAGGCAGCTTCGCGGCCGGCCGCGACGTGGTGGTCGGCAGCGACCTGCGCGCGGACCTGCGCCTGGCGCACCCCCTGATCGCCCGCGCGCACCTGCTGCTGCGCTTCGATCACGGCAAGTGGGTTGCGCTGGACAACCGTTCGCTGAACGGGATCTATCTCAACGGCCAGCGGGTGCCACTGGTCGACATCGTGGACGGCCAGACCCTCAACATCGGCAAGCCCGACGGCCCCCGGATCACGTTCGAAATCGGCCACCACACCGGGACCGTGGGCATGCTCCCGCCGACCACGGAGTCGATCCCGGTCATCACACCGCCCGTCGACGCCCACCGCGCGCCGCCGGCCGGCCCGCGGCCACCGGCCCCGCCCCAGCCGCGCCCCTGGCAGGGCCCGAACCGCACCACCGCCGTGCCGATCGTCCGGCCCGACGCCGCGACCCGATCGGTGCCGCAGTCCGCCGGGCCGCCCGAGATGAACCAGCCCACCCAGATCGGCGTGAGCGGCCAGGTGGCGGAGTTCCCGACCACGCGGGTGAAGAACCTGGGGCCCGAATCCGAGCGGGTGACCGACCGGCCGGGCCGCGCCGCCTGGATCGGCCGCGCACTCGACAACGACATCGTCATTCACGACGTGCTGGCCTCGCGCCATCACGCGTTTCTGACGCCGACCCCGGCGGGCCCCGAGATCCGCGACGCCAACAGCAGCAACGGAACCTTCGTCAACGGGGTCAAGGCGGCGTCGGCCGTGCTGTCCGAGGGCGACGTGGTGACCATCGGGAACGTCGACCTGGTGTTCTCCGGCGGCATCCTGGTCCGCCGCCAGGAGGCGGCGGCGCGCACGGGCGGCCTGGAGGTGCGCGGCGTCGACTTCAGCGTCAACGGCAAGAATCTGCTGCAGAAGATCTCGCTGACCGCCCGCCCGGGCACGCTGACCGCCCTGATCGGCGGGTCCGGTGCGGGCAAGACCACGCTCTCGCGGCTGATCGCCGGGTATGCCACCCCCACCTCCGGGTTGGTCACCTTCGAGGGCCACAACATCCACACCGAGTACGCGTCGCTGCGGACCCGGATCGGGATGGTGCCGCAGGACGACGTCGTGCACCGCCAGCTCACGGTCAACCAGGCCCTCGGCTACGCGGCCGAGCTGCGGCTGCCGCCGGACACCACCAAGGCCGACCGGGAAGAGGTCGTCGCGCAGGTGCTCGACGAGCTCGGGCTGACCCAGCACGCGGACACCCGGGTGGACAAGCTGTCCGGCGGGCAGCGCAAGCGCGCGTCGGTGGCGCTCGAGCTGCTCACCGGGCCGTCGCTGCTGATCCTCGACGAGCCGACCTCGGGCCTGGACCCGGCGCTGGACCTGCAGGTGATGACGATGCTGCGCCAGCTGGCCGACGCGGGCCGGGTGGTGCTGGTGGTCACCCACTCGCTGACCTACCTCGACGTGTGCGACCAGGTGTTGCTGATGGCACCCGGCGGCAAGACCGCCTTCCTGGGCCCGCCCGGCCAGATCGGCGCGGCCATGGGGACCACCAACTGGGCGCAGATCTTCGCGAAGGTCGGCGCCGACCCGGACGAGGCCAACCGCCGATTCTTGGCGCAGAACAAACCCCCGCCACCGGTGGAGACGGAGGCGCCGGCCGACCTCGGCGCCCCGCCGCGCACCAGCATGCGGCACCAGTTCTCCACCATCGCCCGCCGCCAGGTGCGCCTGGTGGTCGCCGACCGCGCCTACTTCGTGTTCCTGGCGCTGCTGCCGTTCGTGATGGGCGCGCTGTCGCTGACCGTTCCCGGCCACACCGGTTTCGGCTATGCCGACCCGACGAGCGACTCGGCCGGCGAGGCCGGGACGATCCTGACGCTGCTCACCATGGCCGCGGCCTTCATGGGCACCGCGCTGACGATCCGCGACCTCATCGGCGAGCGCCCGATCTTCCGGCGCGAGCAGGCGGTCGGGCTGTCCACCACGGCCTACCTGCTGGCCAAGATCGCGGTGTTCTGCGTGTTCGCCGTCGTCCAGGCGGCGATCGCCACGGCCATCGTGGTGGTCGGCAAGGGCACCCCGACGCGGCCGGCCGTGCTGCTCGGGAACGCCACGCTCGAGCTGTTCGTCGCCGTCGCGGCGACCTGTGTGGCCGCGGCGATGCTGGGCCTGCTGTTGTCGGCGCTGGCGCGCTCCAACGAGCAGATCATGCCGCTGCTGGTGGTGTCGCTGATGGGCCAGATGGTGCTGTCCGGCGGGATGGTGCCGGTCACCAACCGGATCTTCCTCGACCAGCTGTCCTGGGCGGTGCCGTCGCGGTGGGGGTACGCCGCGCAGGCGTCGACGGTCGACCTGTGGACCGTGGCGCCCGGGCCGCAGAGCCCGCGGGACAGCCACTTCCAGCACACGCCGGGCGCCTGGCTGTTCGACATGGGCATGCTCGCGGCGCTGTCGGTCGGCTATGCCGCGCTGGTGCGCTGGCGCATCCGGCTCAAGCACTGAGCCGATCAGCCGTCGAGGCGCAAGCCCTGAGCCGCCGCGAAGGCCACCGCCTGGCCGACGTCGATGCGGGCGCCCGCCAGCGACGCGGTTCTCCACAACGAGGGATCCACGGTCGCGCCGCGCAGGTCGGCGTCGTCCAGCCGGGCGCCCGTCGTCCGCGCGCCGGACAGGTCGGCGCCACGCAACATCGCCTTGCGCAGGTCCGCCTCCACCAGGCTGGCCTCCCGCAGCCGGCAGCCGCTCAGGTCGACGCCGCGCAGGTCGTTACCGCCGAGCACCGCGAGCGTGAAGTCGACCTCGTCGAAGGCGATCGGCCGCATCCGGCACTGCACGAAGACCGAGCCCAGCATGCTGCACTGGGCGAACTCGCTGTGCCACAACGACGTTCGCTTAAACGTGCAATTGCGGAACGCCGACCCGCTGTGCTGCGACTCGGCCAGGTTGGCGCCGCTGAAGTTGCACTCGTCGAACACGACCCGTTCGGTCTGCCACCGGCTGAGGTCCTCGTCGGTGAAGTCGTGACCTTCGAAGTGGCGATCGGTGGCGATCGACCCGCTTCGCAACTCCGTCAATTGGCCGTCAGACTGGCCAGGGCGTATTCGCTGACCGCGATCAGCGCGTCGGTCGCCGACCGGCGATCCCGGGCGTCGACCGTGATCACCGGGATGTGCGCGGGCAATGTGAGCGCCTCGCGCACCTCCGCGACGGGATAGCGTGGCGCACCGTCGAATTCGTTGACCGCGACCAGGAACGGCAGGTTGCGGTGCTCGAAGAAGTCGACCGCGGCAAAGCTGTCCTCCAGCCGCCGGCAATCCACCAGGACGATCGCCCCGATGGCGCCGCGAACCAGGTCGTCCCACATGAACCAGAACCGCCGCTGGCCCGGCGTGCCGAACAGGTACAGCACCAGGTCTTCGTCCAGGGTGATCCGGCCGAAGTCCATCGCGACCGTGGTGGTCCGCTTGTCCGGGGTGGCCTCCAGCGCGTCGACGGCGGTCGAGGCGTCGGTGAGCATCGCCTCGGTGCGCAACGGCATGATCTCCGACACCGCCCCGACGAACGTCGTCTTGCCGGCGCCGAATCCGCCCGCGATGACGATCTTGGTCGAGGCGTGGGCTCCGTCTTGTTCCATCTCGGGGTGCCCCTCAGAGTGCCTTAAGGCCACGCAGCGTCCTTCCTATCAGTTCGTGGCGCTCATCTCTGGTCGAACGCTCGGACAACGTCTTGTGCACCCGAAGGTAGCCGGACAACACCAGATCACCGACCAGGACGCGCGTGACGCCGAGCGGAAGATCCAGCCGGGCAGAGATTTCCGCGACCGACGGGCTGCCGACGCAGAACTGGATGATCTTGCCTTTCGCATCCTCGGGGAGCCACTGGTGAGCCAGCCCGGCCTGCAGCGTCTGGATCGGCGCTTCCACGGGAAGGTCGACGTCGGTGCCGGTCCGCCCGGCCGTCAGGGTGTACGGGCGGACCAGATTCCCTCTACGTGCGGTCGGCCGGGGCTCGCGTTCGTCCATCGCGGCTCACGAGACGCCAGACCGGCGGGTGGACTGCACCACGCCCCCGACCCGTTCCACCAGGATGGCCATCTCGTAGCCGATTTGACCGATGTCGCACGACGTCGCCGCCAGGGTGGCCAGATGCGAGCCGTCGCCGACGCGCATCAGCAGCAGGTAGCCGTGCTGCATCTCGACCACCGACTGCAGCACCTGACCGCCCTCGAACAGCTGCGCGGCGCCGGTCGCAAGGCTGGCCAGGCCGGAGGCGACGGCGGCCAACTGGTCGGCGCGCTCGCGCGGGAGATGCTCGCTGGCCGCGATGGGCAGCCCGTCGACGGAGACCAGCAGGGCATGCGCCACCCCCGGAACCTCGCGGGCGAATCGCGTCACCAGCCAGTCCAGTGAATTGCCGGGCGCCGTCATTCCTGATCATCCCCCTGCTCGCGGGCGTGCGACCGGCCGGTGCGCACCCCGCCGAAGTGACTGCTGAACGACGCGCGAACCGCCTCGGGATCGCGGCCCGCGGCCGCGTGCTGCGGCTCCCGGGCGGGGGTCGGCTGGTCCTGCTCGGACAGTCCGTTGGCCGCGCCGGGCACCAGCCGGGCGCCGGGAGTGCGGACCGGCAGGCCGTGCTCGGCGGTGCGCGACTCGACGGGCTTGTCCTCGGCCGCGGCGGCCAGGGTCCAGCCGCGGTCCCACACCGACTGCCAGTCCAGGTCGGGGCTGTTGACCAGGTCGTGCGGATCGCCCAGCATCTCCGACAGCATCCGCCGGTAGATCACGTCGTCGTCGGCCGGGGCGGCCGCGCCGTGCGGGGCGGCCGGAATCGACGGACCGGGCCCACTCGGCACCGGGGCGGCCGGCTTGTCGGCCTCCCGGGACCGCGCGGCGAAGAACGCCGACGTGTCCGACGCCGTCCGCGCGGGTTCGGGCTCCGGCTCCGCGGGGGCCACCGCGGCGGCCGGCTTGGCCGGGGTCCCGCTCTCCCACCACGGGGTGGGCAGCTCGCGCCGGGCCCGCGCGGGCTGCTGCTCGGCGGGTTGGGCCGGCACGTCGGTGATGCCGCTGGAACCGGGGTTGCGGCGCGGCAACAGCGTGACCGGCGGCACGGAGTCGTCGGCGGCGGCGCGGACCGCCGGCTCGGGCGCCCGTTCCTCGGCGACGTCCGGGGCATCGGCTTGGGCGCTGGGCGCCGAGACCGCCCTGATCCGCGCGATGCGGACCGGCTGGCCGGTGCCCTCGAGGATGGCCGGCGGCAGGTAGATCTCGGCGGTGGTGCCGGGGCCCGCCTCGTTGGCCGCCGGGCCGCGCAACCCGACCCGGATGCCGTGCCCGGCCGCGATCCGGCCGACCACGAACAGGCCCATATGGCGGGCGTTGTCGGGGCTGACCTCGCCCCCGGCCTGCAGCCGCATGTTGGCGATGCGCCGATCGGTGTCGTTCATGCCCAGGCCGGAGTCGGCGATCCGCACCACGACTCCCCCGTCGCCGCCGCGGGCCGCCGAGACCCGCACGGGCGTCGAGGGCGGCGAATAGCGCAGGGCGTTGTCGATCAGCTCGGCGAACAGATGGATCGCGCCACCGGCGGCCGCGCCGATCAGCGTGCTGTCGTCGGGCAGCCCCGCGATCTCGACGCGGCGATAGTCCTCGACCTCGGACACCGCCGCATTCAGCACGGTCGCCAGCGGCACCGGGTCGCGCTGGTCGCGGGCGAGCTTCGCGCCGGCCAGCACCAACAGGTTGGCGCTGTTGCGGCGCAGCCGGGCGGCGAGGTGGTCGAGCCGGAACAGGCTGTCCAGGCGTTCGGGGTCCTCCTCGTTGCGCTCGAGCCGGTCGATGAGCGACAGCTGCTGGTCGACCAGCGAGCGGCTGCGCCGCGACATGGTCTCGAACATGTCGTTGACCAGCAGCCGCAGCCGCGCCTCGTCGCCGGCCAGCAGCAGGGCCTGGGTGTGCAGTTCGTCGACGGCGTGGGCGACCTGGCCGATCTCCTCGGTGGTGTACACCGGCAGCGGTTGCGGCGTCGGCTCGGCGCCGCCCGCCTTGACCCGGGCGATCTCCTCCTCGAGGTCGGTGTGGGCGACCTTGAGGGCGCCGTCACGCAGGACGCGCAGCGGCCGCACCAGGGCGCGCGCCACCAGCAGCACGACGACGAGCGCGATCACGATGGCGGTCAGCACCACGACGGTGTCGACGATGGCGGCGTTGCGCTTGTCGGCGGCCTGGGCGTGCACGGACTTGGTCACCGAGGCGGTGGCGTCCTTGATGATCTGTTCGGCGATCTCGTCGGTGGTCTGGATCGAGCGCAGCAGGTCGGCGTTGTCGACGAGCACGCTGGCCGGATCGGACATGATCGCCAGCCTGCTCACCAGCTGCTGCTGCAGCGTCTTGGCTTCGGGCGAACCGGCGCCGAGGACTTCGCTCATCCCGAACAGCGTCGACGGCTCGGTCCCGGCCAGGGTGATCATCGAGGTCCGCAGTTGCGGTTCGGGCAGGTCGGCGCCGCGGGTGACGAGGACCTTCTGCATCGTCATCTGCCCGCGGGCCCCGACCGCCCGGCTCAGCCCCTGGGTTTGGGCGCGGATCTTCTCGTCGTCGACCCGCACCGACGCGTTGATGACGTCCTCCGCGGTCAGCAGGATGGGGGCGTAGAGGGTCACGCGTTCGCGCAAACCGAGGCCGTTGTCGGTCGCCTTGGTGACCAGCATCTGGCCGCCGTCGAGCAGGTTGTTCACCCCGGACCGGACTTCCGGGGTCACGTCGGTGTCCCGCAGCCGGGTGTCCAGTTCGTACTTGCGGGCCTCGAAGTTCTTCTTGGCCCCCTCGACGTCGCGCCCGGTGCTGCCCGCCACCAGGGCGACGTCGAGGGCCGACATGTATTTGGTGATCACCGGCACCACGTCGGCCCGGGCCGCGGCCAGCCGCAGGGCACTCGAGTTCGCCATCGCGGCCTCGATGCGCAGCGCCCCGAACACCGTTGCCAGCAGCAGCGGGACGAGCACGATCGCCAGGACCTTCCACCCGACCGGCCAGTTGCTCAGCGACCAGGTCCGGGGGCGTTTGGCCGGCGCCGCGTCGGCGGCGCGGGGCGGTGCGGACTCGGGGGCGGCCGCCTCGGCCGGGTTGGCCGGGCGGGCGAACATGGTCACGTCGCCACGGCCGCGTGACCGGCCGCTGCGCTAATGGTCAGCGCTCGAGAAAACGAGAGGCTCATGAGACTTCCTGCTTAATCCACCCGTGCCACGCCAGATGGGCGCGAGCGCGTCAACGTGGCAATCCGACGAGTATGACAGCCCGCGGCCCGGGCCACCAGAATCCGTACTGAGCAGACAGGCCTCTCCAAGGTGGACCGGCGCGCGGACGCACGACTCTGGCAAACGCGCCCGTCAAGGTTTCAGGTCGGCCGCAGGACGGCGACGAGGAAATCGGAGTCATCGGTGAACGGTCGCAGGTCCCAGGTGGACAGCAGCAGATCGGGCGCGAACCCGGCCGAAGCCGCGTCGTCGAGGAACGTGGCGAACGCGTAGTCGCGGCCGGCGCCGAAGCCGATCGCCGCCCGACCGCGATCGGCGAGGTGCGCGCGCAGCCGGCTCAGCACCCGGCCCCGCGTGCTCGGGGCCAGGAACGCCATGACGTTGCCGGCCGACACGATCACGTCGAACGGTTCGGGGATGCCGCGGGCGGGCAGGTCGAGCTCGGCGAGGTCGCCGACCAGCCAGCGCGGGCCGGGATGGTCGTGCTCGGCCGCCTCGATCAGCGCCGGGTCGACGTCGACGCCGACGACGTGGTGTCCGGCGCCGGCCAGGTGCCCGCCCAGGCGGCCGGGGCCGCAGCCGGCGTCGAGAATGTGGGCGCCGCGGGGCGCCATCGCGTCCACGAAGCGGGCCTCGCCGGCCAGGTCGTCACCCGCGCGGGCCATCGCCCGGAACCGCTCGATGTACCAATGCGAATGTCCTGGATCGGCAGCGACTTTCTGCATCCAGAGGCTCTGCTCGACCATGCGACCATTATCGCGTTGTGTTCAAGCTGATGTTTTACTCCCCGCGCATTCCCCCGAACACGGGCAACGCCATCCGGACGGCGGCGGCCACTGGCTGCGAACTGCATCTGGTCGAGCCGCTGGGGTTCGACCTGTCCGAGCCCCAGCTCCGGCGGGCCGGGCTGGACTACCACGACCTGGCGTCGGTCACGGTCCACCCGTCGTTACCGGCCGCGTGGGACGCGCTGATGCCGGCGCGGGTGTTCGCGTTCACCGCGCAATCGACCACGCGGTTCTCCGACATCGGCTACCGCCCCGGCGACGTGTTGATGTTCGGGCCCGAGCCCGACGGGCTGGACGACGCGACGCTGGCCGACCCGCACGTCACCGAGCGGGTGCGCATCCCGATGCTGGCGGGCCGCCGCTCGTTGAACCTGTCGAACGCCGCGGCCGTCGCGGTCTACGAGGCCTGGCGGCAGCATGGCTATTCGGGCGCGGTCTAGTTGTCGTGACCCGGGAGGTTGTTAACGGCGTGCCTGCTTGAAATTGGGAGGACCTCCTGACGGAGTGGATGTGTCTGGCATTCACCCGTAGGAGGTCCTTGTGTCTCACGCTAATGCCCGTACCAATGTGTTCGCTCGTCGGCTGATCGTTGAGCGTGTCGCCGCTGGTTGGCCGGCTGCGCATGTGGCTGAGCAACTGGGGATTTCGCGGGCAACGGTGTACAAGTGGCTGCGCCGAGATGAGCGCACCGCCTCGCCGGTGATTGGGTCGATTGCACTCAGATGTGGCACCTGGTGGCGCGCCAGGATCCGCCCGACCGTCGAGGGATTCAGGTCGAGTTCGGCGGCGAGCACAACAGCGCCGCGTTTACGGCGTCGGCGCGCGGCGAGCACCTTCTGCTCGACCCGATGGCTCGTGCGGTTAGGCATCCGGATCGGCCGCGATGAACGGTCGGCCAGCGCGGCATCGCCGCCCTGGGCATACCGGCGCAGCCACTTGTACACCGTTGCCCGCGAAATCCCCAGTTGCTCAGCCACATGCGCAGCCGGCCAACCAGCGGC
>NZ_LZJM01000117.1:0-887 GCF_001667665.1 Mycobacterium sp. E342 | reverse complement strand
GCCCGGGCGATCTCACGGATGGTGGCGCCCGCGTACCCGACCTCGGCCACGCAGCGCATGGTGACAACGACGATCCGCTGCCGCGTCTCCTCGCCGCTGGCACCGACCGGACGTCCCCGTTGCGCCCGCGTCACCGTGCTGTCCTCACTCGCGCGTCCCGTCCGCCGGCTCTCGGTGCCCGACACAGTCGAATATAATCGAGTGATCGATTAGTTCCGGCTTCGCCGCGGAGGTGCGTAGTGCGTGATGGACGGAGCTGCCACGTGCTTCCCGCCGCATGAGCGCCACGCCGCCGCGATTGGGCCGCCCGGTGGGTGCCGACGGTGAGCAGACCCGGGCCCGCATCATCACCGCCGCGATGCGATGCGTGGCCGAGAATGGCTATTCGCGCACCACGATTCGCGAGATCGCCCGGGCTGCGAACATCACCAGCGCCAGCCTCTACAACTACTTTCCGAACAAGGCGGAGCTGATCAACGCCGCGATAGCGGCGCGCACGGACGTCGCGTTGCCGCGGCTGCGCGCGGCCGCCGCGCGCCCGGGGACCGCCGTCGACCGCATCGAGGCGGTGCTCGACGAATCGGGCCGGCTCATGCGCGAGTATCCCGATCTTGCCGCCTTCGAGTGGGTGATCCGCGCCGAAGGCGCTGTCGCCCGCGATTCGCGGCTCGCGGCCGACTTCCAGGTGTTTCGCGGAATCATCGAGGGTGTCATCGACGATGCCTACCGCCGGGGCGAGCTCGCGCACCGGGCCGACCGCAACGGCATCGTCGAGGCCGTCTACGCGCTGATCTATGGGTTGACGGAGCTGGCGGCCACGTCGCCGCCCCGGGACTATCACGCCGCGCTGGACGCGGCCAAGAAATTGATCCGGGGAACGTTGCTCG
>NZ_LZJM01000116.1:0-13634 GCF_001667665.1 Mycobacterium sp. E342 | reverse complement strand
ACCTCAGCCTGAGCACACGGCGCGGCCAGCTGACCATCACCGCGCAGCAGGCGTTCGCCCGCACCCGCCTCGAGCAACTCGCGGTGCTTGCGGCGGAAGCCAAACGCCCGGCGACCACCCCGCCGCCACCCGCTCCGTCGCCCGGCGCGCCGCCGGCGGCGACCGATCCCAACGCACCGCCCCCGCCGCCGGCCGATCCGAACGCACCGCCGCCGCCTCCCGTCGACCCGAACGCCGGCCGGGTGGCCAACGCCGTCGGCGGCTTCAGCTACGTCCTGCCCCCGGGCTGGGTGGAGTCGGACGCCTCCCACCTCGACTACGGCTCGGCGCTGCTGAGCAAGACGACCGGGCAGCCGCCGCTGCCCGACCAGCCGCCACCCGTCGCCAACGACACCCGCATCGTGATGGGCCGCCTGGACCAGAAGCTCTACGCCAGCGCGGAAGCCAACAACGCGAAGGCCGCGGTGCGGCTGGGCTCGGACATGGGCGAGTTCTTCCTGCCGTACCCGGGCACCCGGATCAACCAGGAGGCGACCCCGCTCACCGGGGCCAATGGCATCACCGGCAGCGCGTCGTACTACGAGGTCAAGTTCAGCGACGCGTCGAAGCCCAACGGCCAGATCTGGACGGGCGTCGTCGGGTTGCCGGCGGCGAGTTCGCCCAACGCCGGACCGCCGCAGCGCTGGTTCGTGGTGTGGCTCGGGACGGCCAACGACCCGGTGGACAAGGGTGCGGCCAAGGCGTTGGCCGAGTCGATCCAGCCCTGGGCGGCGCCGGCCGCGCCGGCGGCCCCGGGCGCCCAACCGGTTCCGGGAGCCCCGGCTCCCGCAACCCCGGTTCCCGGAGCGCCCGCTCCTTCGCCGGCTCCGGCCCCGGCGCCGGCCGGTGAGGTCAGCCCGACCGCCGCCCCGGCACCCCAACGGACGCAGTCGGCCTGACGGCCGAGGCGTCAGGTTGATGGGCTAACCGTCTCCGAATCGGACCCTTTTCCGTTACGCAAAGCGGGTATACCGAAGTGACGGCCCGGCAACTAGCTGGGCTTTGCCAGCGATAAGGAGACCCGCATGGACGTCATGGCAGCTACCGAATATCTGGCACGCTCAACAACGTTCACGAGCGTCGGCATCATCGGCTACATCATCATCGGCGGTCTGGCCGGTGCGCTCGCCAGCAAGATCATCCGGGGCAGCGGCGCCGGCATCCTGATGGACATCGTGATCGGCATCATCGGCGCATTGATCGGCGGCTTCATCCTGAGCTTCTTCGTCAACACCGCCGGTGGCGGCCTGATCTTCACCTTCTTCACCGCGCTGCTGGGGTCGCTGATCCTGCTCTGGATCGTCGGCATGGTGCGCCGGACCTGATAGCGGTCAGCGCGTTGCGGCCGTGGTGGTTGGCGGCATGATGGACGAATGGCTTCACCGCTGACCACCACGACCATGCGGGCGTGGCGGGTGCGCCGGCCCGGGCCGATGGACACCGACCCGCTCGAGCAGGTCACCGCCGACGTGCCACGCCCGGGGCCGTTGGAGTTGCTGGTCGCCGTCCGCGCCTGCGGCGTGTGCCGCACCGACCTGCACGTCACCGAGGGCGACCTTCCCGTGCATCGCGACCGAGTCACGCCCGGCCACGAGGTGGTGGGCGAAGTTGTCGAGGTCGGATCCGAGGCGGGCGACGCGTTCCGCGTGGGAGACCGCGTGGGCATCGCCTGGCTACGCCACACCTGCGGCGTGTGCAAGTATTGCCGCCGCGGCGACGAGAACCTGTGCCCGCAATCCCGCTACACCGGCTGGGACGCCGACGGCGGCTACGCCGAGTTCGCCACGGTCCCTGCCGCTTTCGCGCATGCGCTGCCAGCCGGGTATAGCGACGCCGAGCTGGCGCCGTTGCTGTGCGCGGGCATCATCGGCTATCGCTCCCTGCTGCGTGCGGATCTTCCGCCAGGCGGACGGCTGGGACTCTACGGCTTCGGCGGCAGCGCCCACATCACCGCGCAGGTCGCGCTGGCGCAGGGCGCCGAGGTGCACGTGATGACCCGCGGAGCCCAGGCGCGTGAGCTGGCGATGCAGCTCGGCGCCGCCTCCGCGCAGGGGGCGGCCGATCCGCCGCCGGTGCCGCTGGATGCGGCGATTCTGTTCGCGCCGGTCGGTGATCTGGTGCTACCCGCCCTGGAAGGGCTGGACCGCGGTGGCACCTTGGCGATCGCCGGCATTCACCTGTCCGACATTCCGCCGCTGAACTACCAGCGTCATCTGTTCCAGGAACGCCAGGTCCGCTCGGTCACCTCCAATACCCGGGCCGACGCGCGGGCGTTCCTCGAGTTCGCGGGCGAGCACCACATCGAGGTGACCACGCCGGAATATCCGCTGGACCAAGCGGATCGCGCGCTGGCCGACCTGAGTGCGGGCCGCATCGCCGGCGCGGCGGTGCTGCTGGTGTGACGGGCGTCAGGCCGTCAGGTGCCAGACCAGCGCAGCGGCCAGCGCGCCGAGCCCGTTCAGCGACCAGTGCAGGGCGATCGGTGCGATCAGGCTGCCGCTGCGGCGGCGTAGCCAGCTGAAGACGAAGCCGGCCGCGCCGGTCGCCAGCACGGCTCCGGTCACCCCGGCCAGCATCCCGACGAAGCCGCCACCGAACAGTCGGGTGAACCCGACGTTGCTGCTGGTGAGCCCGAGCGAAGTCGCAACATGCCACAGGCCGAACAGCAGCGAGCCCGCCAGGGCGACCCCGCGGAAACCCCACGCCCGGTGCAGCGCACCGTGCAGCACCCCGCGAAAGGCCAGCTCCTCCGGGATCACGGTCTGCAGCGGGATGATGACCATCGAGGCGATCAGGGCGCCGGAGACCGTGGCGTACCGGTGGTTGAGGAACATCGGCCGGGTCATCGGGAGCAGCACCCCGACGGCGATCACCGACGCGACGACGACGACCGCGGCCAGCGCATAGACCAGCCCCGACTTCCAGTGTTCGCGCCCCAGACCCAGGTCGGCCCATTCCAGGCCGTTGGCGCGCATCAGGAACACCAGTCCGACCGCGGCGGCCGGAACCGTGGCGACACTGGCCCACGGCGTGGTGAAGTGCGCTACCAGGTTGGTCAGCACCAGCACCCCGACGACGACCGCGATGTCGAGATGGATCCGGAACCTGTGCAGCGCCCAGAGCTGCGAGAGCACCGGATGGGTGTCGGCTGTCCCGGTGGCGTCGAGCATCCGGCCAGTCTACCGGCGGAGCACCCGCGCCGGGGGCGCCGAGATTGCCGTCACGGTAGTGGTCGGCGCCCGAAGGGCGACCGTGATGGCGATCTCGACGTCAAGCGTCCCAGGTCCAGCCCGCGATCTGCGGGTCGTCCTCGCCGTGTTCGCGGGTGTAGATCCGCGCCGCGAGCCGGGCGTCGACCATGCGCTGGCGCAGCTCGGCGGCCCGGCTGCCCAGGCCGTCGACCCGGTCGATCACGTCCATGACCAGGTGGAACCGGTCGAGGTCGTTGAGCATCACCATGTCGAACGGCGTCGTCGTGGTGCCGCGCTCCTTGAACCCGCGCACGTGGATGTGTGGGTGGTTGGTGCGGCGATAGGTGAGGCGGTGGATCAGCCAGGGGTAGCCGTGGTAGGCGAAGATGACCGGCTTGTCGCGGGTGAACAGCGCGTCGAATTCCCGGTCGGGCAGACCGTGCGGATGCTCCGATTCCGGCTGCAGCCGCATCAGGTCGACGACGTTGACCACCCGCACCGCCAGCTCCGGCAGTTCGTGGCGCAGGATGTCCGCGGCGGCCAGGGTCTCCAGCGTCGGGATGTCGCCGGCGCAGGCCAGCACCACGTCGGGTTCGCCGGTGGCGGTGCTCGCCCAGGGCCAGATGCCCAGCCCGCGCGCGCAGTGCGCGATCGCCTGGTCCATGTCGAGGTAGGCCAGGGCGGGCTGCTTGCCCGCGACGATGACGTTGATGTAGTCGCGGCTGCGCAGGCAGTGGTCGGCGACCGACAGCAGCGTGTTGCCGTCCGGCGGCAGGTACACCCGGGTCAGCTCGGCCCGCTTATTGGCCACCAGGTCGATGAAACCGGGGTCCTGGTGCGACGCGCCGTTGTGGTCCTGGCGCCACACGTGCGAGGACAACAGGTAATTCAGCGACGCGATCGGCCGCCGCCACGGTAGCTCGCGGCTGGTGGCCAGCCACTTGGCGTGCTGGTTGAGCATCGAGTCGACGATGTGGACGAACGCCTCATAGCAGTTGAACAGGCCGTGCCGGCCGGTCAGCAGGTAGCCCTCCAGCCAGCCCTGGCACAGGTGCTCGGAGAGCACCTCCATCACCCGCCCGTCGGCGGCCAGGTTCTCGTCGTCGGGCCCGAGCTCGGACAGCCACACCTTGGCCGTCGAGCCATATACGGCGTCGAGCCGGTTGGAGGCGGTCTCGTCGGGGCCCATCAACCGGAACCGGTCGCGGTTGCAGGCGATCACGTCCCGCAGGAAGGTGCCCAGCACCCGGGTGGCCTCGTGGGTCTCCGTCGCCGGGCGCGACAGTTGAACCGCGTAGTCGCGGAAATCGGGCAGGTCGAGGTCATGCAGCAGCAGGCCGCCGTTGGCGTGCGGGTTGGCGCTCATCCGGCGATCGCCGCTGGGGGCCAGCGCCCGCAGCTCGGCGCGCAGTCTGCCGTCGGCGTCGAAGAGCTCCTCGGGCCGGTAGCTGCGCAGCCACTCCTCGAGCTGCGCCCGGTGCTGGGGGTTGTCGTGGGTCTCGGCCAGCGGAACCTGATGCGCCCGCCAGGTGCCCTCCACCTTCTTGCCGTCGACCACCTTGGGGCCGGTCCAGCCCTTTGGCGTGCGCAGCACGAGCATCGGCCAGACTGGCCGCTGTGTCTGGGCGCCGCCGCGCGCGGCGCTTTGGATGTCCGCGATGTCGTCGAAGGCCTCGTCGAACGCGGCGGCCAGCTGCCGATGCACGTCGGCCGGGTCGTCACCGGCGACCGTGATGGGCCGGTAGCCGTACCCGCGCAGCAGTGATTCCAGTTCGGGGTGGGGGATCCGGGCCAGCACGGTGGGGTTGGCGATCTTGTAGCCGTTGAGCTGCAGGATGGGCAGCACCGCGCCGTCGGTGACCGGGTTGAGGAACTTGTTGGAGTGCCAGCTCGCGGCCAGCGGCCCGGTCTCGGCCTCGCCGTCGCCGATCACGCAGGCCACCACCAGCTCGGGATTGTCGAAGGCCGCGCCGTAGGCGTGCACCAGCGCGTAGCCGAGCTCACCGCCCTCGTGGATGGAGCCTGGCGTCTGGGCGGCCACATGGCTGGGGATGCCGCCGGGAAAAGAGAACTGGCGGAACAACTTCCGCAACCCTTCGGCATCCTCCTCGATGCCGGTGTACACCTCGCTGTAGGTGCCCTCGAGGTAGGCGTTGGCGACCAGTGCCGGGCCGCCGTGGCCTGGCCCGGTGACGTAGATGACGCTGGCGTCCCTGTCGCGGATGACCCGGTTCAGGTGCGCGTAGATCAGGTTCAGCGCCGGGGTGGTGCCCCAGTGTCCCAGCAGCCGAGGTTTCACGTGCTCCGGCGACAGCGGCTCGGTCAGCAGCGGATTGTCCAGCAGATAGATCTGTCCGACCGACACGTAGTTGGCCGCGCGCCAGTAGGCGTTGATCAGGTCGAGTTGGTCGTCGGTCAGGGCAGCGGTGGTCCGGGTTGGGAGGCTCACCCCGCCGATTGTCCGCGCCCCCGGTGAACGGCGCCCGACGCGATCGCCGACTACCTGATGGCGGCGACCCGCATCACCCGGCTCCGCCGCGCTCGCGATCGCCGACTACCTGATGGCGGCGACCCGCATCACCCGGCTCCGCCGCGCTCGCGATCGCCGACTACCTGATGGCGGCGACCCGCATCACCCGGCTCCGCCGCGCTCGCGATCGCCGACTACTCTTCGCCGCGCGCCCGCGACTCGTAGGCCCTGCGCTTCTCGGCGTCGACGTGGTCGGTGAAGACGTGCTCGCCACCGAGCGCGCGGTTCAGCCCCTCCGACAGCGCGCGCGGCATGAACTTCTGCGACGCGATGATCGCGCCGGCCGTTTTGGTGACCCGCACCCGCGGCCGGGGATGCGCGACCAGCCTGACGATGGCCTCGGCGATGTCGGACGGCTCGGCGTTCTTGACGCCCTTGGCCCCGGAGGTGCCGGCGATCAGCTCGGTGTTCACGAATGTGGGCATCACGACCGAGAACTTCACGCCAGACGGGCGGTTTTCGATCCGGGCGGCGTCGGTGAACCCGATGACGGCGTGCTTGCTGGCGCAGTAGGTGGCCGCGCCCGCGATATACGTCTCGCCGGCCAGCGAGGCGACGTTGATGACGTGGCCGGAGCGGCGGGGAACCATGCGCTGGACCGCCAGCTTGCTGCCCAGGATCACGCCGTAGACGTTGATGTCGAGGACGCGCCGGGTCACGGCGTCGGGCTCGTCGACGATCCGGCCGAGCGGCATGATGCCGGCGTTGTTGACCAGCACGTCGATCGGGCCGAGTTGGCGCTCCACCTCATCGAGGAAGTCCGAGAACGAGTGCGGGTCGGTGACGTCGAGTTTGCCGTAGACGTCCAGGCCGAGCGCGGCGCCGGATTCCTTCACCCGCACCTCGTCGACGTCGCCGATCGCGACTTTGGCGCCCAGATTGTGCAGCGCGGTCGCGGTGGCCAGCCCGATGCCGCGGGCGCCGCCGGTGATCACGATGACCTTGCCACGGACCTTGAGGCCAATCGATGCCGTGTCTGCCATTGCCATACCCTCCGGATTCTTGACGGGTGTCAACTGCGCACCGGGGTAAGCACAGCACTCGACGGCATGCTCGCGCAACAACCCGCCCGCCGAGCCCTGGATACTGCAACGATGACCGAGGTGCGGGCGGCGGTACCGGCGGATGCCCACATGGTGGCCGGCCTGCACGCGCGGTCTTGGCGGGTGGCCTACCGGGGCTTGATCGCCCAGGACTACCTGGACAGCCTCACCCCGGAGGCGTTGGTCAACCGCTACACCTTCGGCCGCGTCGGGTTGCGGATGCCCTTCACACTGGTCGCGGTCGATGGACCGGCGATTCGCGGTTTCGCCACCACGGGCCTGTGCCGCGACAACGACCTGCCGGACTTCGGTGAGCTGATGGCGCTCTACGTCGATCCGGCCCACGTGGCGACGGGCGTGGGGCGTCTGCTCATGACGGCCGCACGAGCGCGGTTGCGGTCGGTCGGCGTGAGGGGCGCGGTGCTGTGGGTGCTCGACGCGAACACCCGCGCCCGCCGCTTCTACGAACGCGACGGCTGGGAGGCCGACGGGGCTTGCCGCCCAACGCCTTTCGGCGGCGAGACGCTGCGATTGGTGCGTTATCGGCTACGGCCGGTGTGACGATGCGGCGCCGTCACCAGCCCGCCGAACCGGGACCGCCTTTGAACGGCCCGGTCACCCAGCTGGTGATCCAGCCGCCGTAGAAGCCGCCGGGCTGGGGCACGACGACCTCTCCATTGACCGTGCAGCGGTCGACGGCGCCGGCCATGACCGCGACCGCCCCGGCGATCGATTCGAATCCCGGCGTCGGGTCCGGATAGCTCCAGGCGGATTTCGGGGCGACGACTCCGGCGCCGATGAGGTCGTAATACGTTGCCCGGCCTTTCCATTCGCACCAGGAGCTTCCGGACGTCGCACGCAGCGCCCCTTCAACAAAGGCCTCGCGCGGCAGGTAATAGGTCGGCGGATGACTGGTCTCGAGGACCCGCCAGGCCCGCGGGCTGCGTGCGACGACTTCACCGCCCAACTCGACGGTGATCGCACCGGTGAACGGCTCGACGCGGGGTGGGCGCGGGTAATCCCACACCGACTCCCTCTCGGGTCCGGCGCCCGCAGGCCCGGATCGGCTCATCTGTCGTCACCCCGACTCATGGGTTCCCGGTGCGTCCTAGGGCCAGTATTCGTTCATCGGCTGAGCGTACTTGTCGTTGTTCGTGAGCCGGGGAAGCTGCAACGAGTCCTCGATGGTGCGCTGCAGGCCGTAGTGGTTGTTGTGGGAGGTGGACACCAGATGCCCTTGGCGCATGCCCGAATTCGGCGACGGGATGACGATCATGGGGATGTGGTTGCCCTCGTTGCCGATGGTCAGTGACAGGTTGTTGAAGTCCTCGTCCCAGGTGATGAAGATGGCGCTGCGTTGGGTCTGGAAAGCCGGCGAATTCACGATCGTGGGCAACACCTGCTGCAGAAACTGATCGCCCGCCTTGATGTTGTACTGATGAGAGGTCAGCTCACTGCCGACGAAGCGGAGGTTGATCGGGCCTTCCATGTTGTTGTTTTCGTCCGCCGCGAACCACACGAAGTTCGGGGTGGTGGAGGCCGAAGCGAGATCGGTGGCCATCCGCGTCAGTGGCAGCACGTGCGCCTGGCAGCGGGCGGCATTGGAGACGATGTCATGGAAGGCGAGAAACGGTAGCTCACCGGGGCTATACGGACCGCTCGACGCGGTAGCGCACGGCCCGGGCATGGATTGCTCGTAGCTGGCCCACGTCTTGCCCGCCCCCTCGATGGAGTCGGCCAGGTTCGGCGCGTCGAAGCAGTTCATTTCGCAGTTGTAGTTGGCACCGAAGTCGGATCCGCCGAGGATCGGATAGTAATTCGGCAGGCTCGGATGAGTCAGGGCGAAGTAGTTGGACCCGTACCCGTACGAGCTGATGAGGCTGTTGATGTACGGCGCATTCGGGCTGCCCACAACGTCTTTCACGCCGTGGTTCTCCATGTAGACCAGGAACACGTGATCGAGGGGCCCGACGGTCGACGCGGGCGGGGTGGGTGGCGGCGGTGCGGGCAAGGCGGCGCCGATGGTGAGCGAGAGGTCGTCGGCGTAGGAGTGGTTGTACGCGCCGCCCGCCCAGTGCGTGTCCTTGAAGGTCACGGTTACGCGCGCGCTGCGCGTACCCGCCGGAATCGTCCCAGTGGTGTCGCGTTCGGCCAACTCGGTCTGGAACCCACGCTGCAGTATCGAGACCGGCCCGATTTTGGCTGTGCCCAAGGGTAATTGGCTGGCAGCCAGGAACTCGACGGTGGCCGAGGCCTCGGACAGTTCCAGCCGGTTGCCACCCAGCCAGCCGCTCAGCGTGAACGGCACGGTGCCGGTGTCGATGGCCGCCGCCGCACCGCTGAGGTCGACGACCTGGGTCAGCGTGGACGTCGCCACGTTGCCACCGCCGAAGTACTGCACGCCGCCGTCGGGCGGTCCGTGCTGGGCGGCCGGGAATGCCAGGAACTTCGGCATGGTCGGCCCCGGCGACCCGAGCGGCGAGGGCAGCCGGACCAGCGTGTTGTACTTGATCACGGTCGGCGTACCGGTCGCGGTCCAACCCGGTATCGTCACCCCGCTATAGCCGGACAACGACGGGTCGCCGAGCTCGGCACCCGGGTTTACCAACAGATTCGGGCTCATCGTGGCGGCGGCGGCCGCCCTGGGCGCCGTGAACGTCGACAGCACCAGCATCACGGCCCCGACGGTGGCGCCGGCCACACGACAAAGGCGACAGAACATTCAGGCATCACCTCTGTCGTTGAGACGCCGCGCATTGCTCCGTCGATGGTGAGCTACGCCACGCTCAACTCCTACGCTGTTGCGCGAACCGATACCCAGCGGTTGCCATTCGGTGACCGAGTCGGTGAGGCGATGTCAGGAGGAGTCGGGTACCGGATCGCCCGTCAACCGACGGCAAGCCACACCAGGCTGGCGCCACCGGCCAGGGCGCAGTAGACGGCGAACGGGGTGAGGGTGCGGGTCTGGAAGTACTGCGTCAGGAACCGCACGGCGAGGTAGGCGGCCACGAAGGACGCGATGCTGCCGGCCAGCACCTGGCCGTGGATTCCGGTGGCGCGGGGGCCGAACAGTTCCGGGATCTTGTACACGCCGGCGGCCAGGATGATCGGGGTGGCCAACAGGAAGGAGAACCGGGCGGCGTCCTCGTGGGACAGGCCGCGCCACAGCCCCGCCACCATCGTGATGCCGGAGCGGCTGATGCCGGGCAGCAGGGCCAGGATCTGCGCGGCGCCGATCAGGATGCCGCGGCGCAGCGGAAGTTGGGCAAGGCGGTGGTCGACGGCCTCGCCGGTGTGCTCGCGCTGTTCCTCCGGGGGCTGTTCCCGGTCGGGTGCAGGGGCGACGCGCCGGCGCAGCACCTCTCCCGCATACAGGGCGATGCCGTTGAGCACCAAGAAGATTGCCGCCGGGATGGGCTTGCCGAGCGTGGTGCGGAAGGTCCGTTCCAGGAGCAGACCCGCCAGGCCGACCGGGATGGTGGCACCCACGATCAGCCAGGCGAGCCGCTCGTCGGGGGTCTGGATGCGGCGATACCGCAGCGAGGACACGAATCCGGCCACGATACGCAGCCAGTCCCGCCAGAAGAAGACCAGCAACGCGGCGGCGGTGGCCACGTGCAGGCCGACGATGAACGCGAGGTAGGGCGACTCGGGCGCGGAGACGCTCAGGTCCTGGGCCCACCGGCCGCCGACGACCGCGGGCACCAACACCGCGTGCCCGAGGCTGGAGACGGGGAACAGCTCGGTGACGCCCTGGAAAGCACCGACGACCACGGCCTCGATGTAGGTCAGCTGCGCGCTCATGTGGGATGCCTCCGTCGGCTCGTGGTGGCGGATGCGGCCTCGCCGATCGGCCTGTGACGATAGCCGACACCGCGTTCGCCCACTCAATCAGCTTGCCCGGTCGGCCTTTCGGCCGGTGGTGCGGCGGTAGGCCCGGCCAGGCCCCGAACCTGCGGGTACGGTGTGCTGATGTCCGACGGGTTGCTCGACGCCGTGCGCGTCCTCGACTTGTCGAGCGGCAACGGCGACGAGGTGACGCGCCTGTTCGCCGACCTGGGCGCCGACGTGCTCAAGGTCGAGCCCCCGAGCGGGAGCCCGGCGCGGGATGAGCCGCCGACGCTGGCCGGTACGAGCATTCCGTTTGCCGTGCACAACGCCAACAAACGCAGCGTGGTGTTGGACCCGTACGACGAGGACGACTGCGCCGTGTTCCTCGACCTGGCCGCGCAGGCCGACATCCTCGTCGACGACGGTTTCTACGGCGAGGCACCCACGTTCGGGACGTCGGTGGAGGAGCTGGCCGCCCAGCACCCGCACCTGGTGGTGTTGTCGATCACCGACTTCGGCGCGACGGGCCCGCGGTCGTTGTGGCGGGCCACCGATCCGGTGCTGTACGCGATGTGCGGCTCGCTGTCGCGATCCGGCCCCACCACCGGCACCCCCGTATTGCCGCCGGACGGTATCGCGTCGGCCACCGCCGCCGTCCAGGCCGCCTGGGCGGCCCTCGTCGCCTACTACAACCGATTACGTTGCGGCACAGGTGAATTCATCGACTTTTCCCGGTTCGACGCGGTGGTCATGTCGCTTGACCCGGCGTTCGGGGCGCACGGGCAGGTCGCCGCCGGAATCCGCCGCACCGGCCAGTGGCGGGGGCGCCCGAGGAACCAGGACGCCTACCCGATCTATGCGTGCCGGGACGGCTACGTCCGGCTCTGCGTGATGGCACCGCGCCAGTGGCGGGGACTGCGGCGCTGGCTCGGCGAGCCGGCGGATTTCCAAGACCCGAAATACGACGTGATCGGCGCGCGCTTCGCCGCTTGGCCGCAGATCAGCGAGCTGGTCCAGGCGCTGTTCGCCGGGCAGACCATGAAGGACCTGGTGGCCGCGGGACAGGCCCACGGCGTGCCGATCGCCGCCGTACTGACGCCATCGTGGGCGATGGGCTCCGAGCATTTTCGGGCGGTGGGGGCGATCACCGACGCCGAGCTCGTCCCGGGAGTGCGGGCCAGCGTCCCGACCGGGTACTTCGTCGTCGACGGGCGGCACGCGGGCTTCCGCAGCCCGGCACCCGCCCTCGGGCAGGACGGGCCGGGCTGGCGCGGCAACCCCGCCGTGGTGCAGTCGCCCTCGGGCCGCGTCGGCGACTTCCCGTTTGCGGGCGTGCGCATCCTCGACCTGGGCATCATCGTCGCCGGCGGCGAGCTGAGCCGGCTGTTCGGCGATCTGGGCGCCGAGGTCATCAAGATCGAAAGCTCCGAGTACCCGGACGGGCTGCGGCAGGCCCGCATCGGAGAGGCGATGAGCGAGTCGTTCGCCTGGACACACCGCAACCACCTGGCGATGGGCCTGGATCTGCGCAGCGCCGCCGGCAAGGAGATCTTCACCCGGCTGGTCGCGGAGTCCGACGCCGTCTTCGCCAACTTCAAGCCGGGAACGCTTAGCGCCCTGGGCTTTTCCTACGACAAGCTGCGTGCCGTCAACCCGCGGGTCGTGCTGGCCGAGAGCAGCGCCTACGGCGACCAGGGCCCGTGGAGCACCCGCCTGGGCTACGGGCCGCTGGTGCGCGCCGCCACCGGGGTCACCCGCCTGTGGACGGCCGACGATCCGGAGAACCCCGATGGCGCTGCGCGCCATGCCTTTTACGATGCGACGACGATCTTTCCCGACCACGTGGTCGGACGGATCACGGCCATCGCGGCGCTGGCCGCGCTCATCCACCGCCACCGGGCGGGTGCCGGGTCACACGTGCACATTTCGCAGGCCGAGGCCGTGATCAACCAGCTCGACGCGTTGTACGTCACGCTGGCCGCGCTGGACGCGGGCGTGCCGAGAATCTCCGAAGACACCAGCCTGCACGCGGTCTACCCGTGCGCGGGCGACGACGAATGGTGCGTCATCTCGATCGGTTCCGATGAGGAATGGCGCTGCGCCGCAGGCGTTTTCCAGCATCCGGAATGGGCCGACGACCCGCGTTTCGCCACCGCGCAGGCCCGGCTGGCGAACCGGCGTGAGCTGGTGGAATCGGTGTCGGCCTGGACCCGCAGCCGCACCCCGGGGCGGGCGGCCCAACTGCTGCAGTCCTCCGGGGTTGCGGCCGGACCGATGAACCGACCGCCGGACATCCTGGAGGAACCGCAGCTCGTCGAGCGCGAGTTGTACGCCGAGATGTCGCATCCGCTCATCGAACGTCCGCTGCCGGCCGAGACGGGCCCGGCGCCGTTCCAGCACATCCCGCGGGCGCCCCAGCGGCCCGCACCGCTGCCGGGCCAGGACACCGTCGACATCTGCCGGAGACTGCTCGGCATGAGCCCCCAGGAGATCGACCGTCTCATCACCGAGGGCGTACTGTTCGGGCCGCCCTGACTCAAGGCGAATTCAGCCCACGCGACCGGACGGATCGATAGCCACGCTAAATTCGACCCATGACCGTGGACCCCAGGACACCCGTGCTGATCGGCTACGGCCAGGTCAACCACCGCGACGAGATCGATCCGGACACGCGGTCCGTCGAACCGGTGGACCTGATGGCGGCCGCGGCCCGGCAAGCCGCCGACGCGCGCGTGATCGAGGCCGTGGATTCCATCCGCGTGGTGAACATCCTCTCGGCGCATTACCGGGATCCGGGGCTGCTGCTCGGCCAGCGGATCGGCGCCGCCGGCTTCACCACCCTGTACAGCCCCGTCGGCGGCAACGTGCCGCAGTCACTGGTCAACCAGGCGTGCCTGGACATTCAGCGGGGCAGTGCTCAGGTGGTGCTGCTGGCCGGCGCCGAGACCTGGCGCACACGCCGGGGCCTGCGCGCCAAAGGCGGCAAGCTCGAGTGGACCG
>NZ_LZJM01000115.1:0-12688 GCF_001667665.1 Mycobacterium sp. E342 | reverse complement strand
CGCCGGCCTGGCCGGCGATGCCGCCCGGATTGGTCGTCTGCGGCGGCGGCGCGAAGGCGCCGAAGCTCGACGCGGAAGCGGAGCTGGCGGCGTAGGTGTACATCGCGGTCGCATCCTGAGCCCACATCTCGCTGTACTCGGCCTCGGTGGCCATGATCGCCGGCGTGTTCTGCCCCAGGACGTTGGTGGCGATCAACGCCATGAGGCGTGCCCGGTTGGCCGCGATGAGCGGGGGCGGCACCGTCATCGCGTACGCCGCTTCGTAGGCCGCCGCCGCGGCGGTGGCCTGGGTCGCCGACTGCTCGCACAGCTCCGCGGTGGCCCGCAGCCACACCACGTACGGCGCGACCGCGGCGGCCATGGACGTCGACGTCGGCCCCAGCCATTCGTCCGTCAGGGTCGTGATCACCGACTCATAGCCACCGGCCGCCGAGTTCAGCTCCAGGGCCAGCGAGTCCCATCCCGCCGACGCGGTCAGCAGCGTCGCGGGCCCGGGCCCCACATACATCCGGCCGGAGTTGACCTCCGGAGGCAACGCGCCAAAATCCATTGCTTTCCTTTGCTACTTGAGTGACCGCAATCACTGCGGCGTTCCACCGGCCCGGACTTCTGAAAAATGTTTCAAACGACCGGGATTCGTAACACCACGTAACTTGCCTTTAACGACAGTTGGAGACGTCGTCGTCCCCGGCCGTCGTGGGTACGCGTTCGGCACCGACGGTACGCATCGCAATAACACGGGATTCGATCACCGAAATCGACTCTTGCGCCGACGATTTGGAGAGCCTAACCTCGCAAATACTCTGGCCCGCCAGACCAACGACCATGCATCCCAGTATTTTTGGGGAATCAGCTCATCTCAAGTTGGCTGATGCGACACATATGAAACTCATATTTGAGCGGCATGTGATGTGACGCGGCCGACACCCGCACATTTGAGGTTTCTATGAGCTCCGTGACAGTTCGGTGTGTGATTTGCCAGAATGGAAGAACATGACGGCAATGTCGGGATACGCGGGAGGCCAGCGCCCTCGCCAAGCCATCCTCGGGCAGCTACCCAGGATCTACCGCGCCGATGGGTCTCCGATCAGGGTCCTACTGGTCGATGACGAGCCTGCGCTGACGAACCTGGTGAAGATGGCGCTGCACTACGAGGGCTGGGTTGTCGACATCGCCCACAACGGACGCGAAGCGCTGGCGAAGTTCGACAAGGTCGGCCCCGACGTGCTGGTGCTCGACATCATGCTTCCCGACGTCGACGGGCTGCGGATCCTGGAACGCGTCCGCCAGTCCGAGGCCTATACCCCGACGCTCTTCCTGACGGCGCGGGACTCCGTCATGGACCGGGTCACCGGCCTGACCGCCGGCGCCGACGACTACATGACCAAGCCGTTCAGCCTCGAAGAGCTCGTCGCCCGGCTGCGTGGATTACTCCGCCGTTCGGGCCAGCAGACGCCGCCGGCCGCCGAAACCCTCAAGGTCGGCGACCTGAGAGTCGACACCGCCAGTCGCGAGGTGACCCGCGACGGCACCCAGATATCGCTGTCCTCGACCGAGTTCGAGTTGCTGCGCTTTCTCATGCGCAATCCCCGCCGCGCGTTGAGCCGCACCGAGATCCTGGACCGCGTCTGGAACTACGACTTCGCCGGCCGCACCAGCATCGTCGATCTGTACATCTCGTACTTGAGGAAGAAGATCGACTCCGGCCGGGAACCTATGATTCACACCGTGCGCGGTGTCGGGTACATGCTGCGGCCCCCGGAATGACCACGGACCGGGATGCCCTGGCCGGAGACCTTCCGCGGTGGCTACCCCGTTCATTACGGCGCCAATTGCTGTTGGGCGTACTGGCCGTGGTCAGCGTGGTGCTGATGACGGTCGGAATCGTCTCCGTGCTGAGCCTGCGCGGCTACGTCACCTCGATGAGCGACGCCGACGTCGCCGGTTCCCTGGACGCGCTGGGCCACTCCTACGCCAAATACCGTGAGGGCGAACGCAATCCGTCCGCCGGTGCCAAGCCGCTGGACCAGGCGATGCTGCAGTTTCCCGACCAGACGCCGGGGAACCTGATCGTGGTGCTGCACAACGGGACCGTCATCGGATCGGCGGTGTTCTCGGAAGCCGAGGCGCGGCCGGCGCCCGCCGACGTGGTTCGCGCCATCGAAGCGCAGTCCTGGGGCGAGGGGCCGCCACGGACCGAAAACCTGCGCAGCCTCGGGTTCTACCGGCTCAACAGCCACGTCGACGGATCCGACGTGCTGGTCGCCGGGGTGTCGCTGAATCTCGCCGACCAGATCATCGCCCGCAAGCAGCTCACCACCACCGTACTCATCGCGGCCGCTCTGGCGGTCACCGCGGGGCTCACCGTGTGGGTCGTCGGCTACACCCTTCGGCCGCTGCGCCGGCTGGCCGGCGTTGCGGCCGAAGTCGCCGCCATGCCGCTCACCGACGACGACCACCGCATCAGCGTCCGGGTGCGGCCCCGGGACACCAACCAGCAGAACGAGGTCGGCATCGTCGGCCACACCCTGAACAGGCTGCTGGACAACGTCGACAGTGCGCTGGCGCAGCGCGCCGAATCCGATCTGCGCATGCGGCAATTCATCACCGACGCCAGCCACGAACTGCGCACGCCGCTGGCGGCGATTCAGGGATACGCCGAACTCACCCGTCAGGACAGCTCCGAGTTGCCGCCGACCACCGAATACGCGCTGGCCCGCATCGAGTCCGAAGCGCGGCGCATGACGCTGCTGGTCGACGAGCTGCTATTGCTCTCCCGCCTCGGCGAAGGACAAGACCTGCAGAGCGAGGAGGTCGACCTGGCCGAGCTCGTGGTCAACGCCGTGAACGACGCGGCGGTCGCGGCGCCCACGCACCACTGGGTGAAGGACCTGCCGGACGAACCGGTGTGGGTCCGCGGCGATCATGCTCGGCTACACCAGCTGGTCAGCAACCTGCTCAACAACGCCCGGGTACACACCCCGCCGGGGGTCACCGTCACGACGGCGATCACCTGCCACCGCGACGGGCCGGCCGGGCCCGTCGCGGAACTGAGCGTCACCGACGACGGGCCGGGCATCGACCCCGAGCTGCTGCCCCGGTTGTTCGAACGGTTTGCCCGGGCCGACAATTCGAGGCTCAACAGCTCGGGCACCGGGCTGGGCCTGGCCATCGTCGATTCGATCGTCAAGGCCCACCACGGCTCCGTCACCGCCGAATCCGCCGAGGGCAGAACGGTTTTCCGGGTGCGTCTCCCGATGACCAACGGCCCCGGTGCCTGATCCCGCCGGCCGTTCGGAGCCTTCGGAAGTATTCGTCGGTTGCCCCGAGGGCAGACTGCGCGTGCTGGTGGCGGGCGACGCCGGAAGTCCGGTGCTACTGCTCAGCGGCGCAGGCGTGGACAACGCGATGCTCAGCTGGCGCCACCTCATCCCGGTCTTGGCCCAGCACCACCGCGTCTACGCCCTGGACTGGCCCAAACAGGGCGGCAGCCGGCCCTGGCACGGTCACGCCGGCATCGATCGGCTGCTGCAGTGCATCACCGACATCCTGGATCATTTCGGCGTCGACCGCGCCGATCTGGTCGGACTCTCCCAGGGCGGCGCGTTGAGCCTGGCCTACGCCATCGCCGAACCCGGCCGGGTGCGACGCGTCGTCGCGCTCGCACCCGCTGGCATCCTCTCGTTCCCGCCCGTGGTGCATCAGCTGCTGTGGTTGACGGCGAAACTCTCGCCGCTGGTCTCCGGGGCATCGACGATGATGTTTCGTCACCGCACGATGGTGGCCTGGCTGGCACGGCATGCGCTCTTCGCCGGGCCGGTCGACGATTTCGACGATATCGTCGACGAGGTCCACGCCGAGGTGCTGGCCAACGGCGCACGCGCCTCCGACCTGCAGAACGACTCGATAGGCTTCTTGAAGATGAAGCTGGACCTGCGGCCGCGACTCCACGAAATCGCCTGTCCCACACTGTTCATCCAAGGCGACCGGGACCGTTCGGTCAAAGCCGAACGGACAGTCGACGCGGCGCGCCGCATTGCCCATGCCCGGCTGGAGATGCTTCCCGGCAACGGCCACTGGTCCAACCGGCAGTCACCCCAACTCGTCAACCGCCTGATCGACGACTTCCTCGCGAACGAACCACCAGCGAACGATCTCTGATGCAAACCGCGAGGCGGGCGTTAAGAAACCGTAAAGGCGCCCCGCGACGCCGTTAGAGAACTGTCAACCAAAGGCCCTAGCCCAAAGGCGCCAGCTAATTTCAAGCTGACCTTGCCTCCGGGGACAGCGTTGTGGCTGACTCGATGGGGGCTTTCGCGTGCGCGTGTTCGGTGCTGAACGGAGACAAGATGGGCTCGAAATGGGCATCAAAATGGGCATCAAAATGGGCGTAGTGGCGTTCGTGGCGCTCACGGTGGCGGTGTTCGCCGTACTGGGCTTGGTGCAGAAGCTGGTCGAGCGGCTGTGAGCTACGAAAACATCGTCGGTTTGGTGCTTTCCGTCCTGCTGGCATTGTTCCTCGGCTGCGCTCTGCTGTTCCCGGAGAGGTTCTGATGACCGGGACGACCGCGGGACTGATCTTCCTCGCCGTCCTCGTCGTGGCGCTGGTGGCGGTGCACGTGCCCTTGGGCGATTACATGTACCGGGTCTACTCCTCGGAGAAGGACGGCTACGTCGAGCGGGGCATCTATCGCCTGATCGGGGTGGACGCCCGCTCGGAGCAGAGCTGGGGCGCCTACGCGCGCAGCGTGCTGGCGTTCTCCTCGGTCAGCATTCTGTTCTTGTTCGTCTTCCAGCTCGTGCAGAACAAATTGCCGCTGCACCTGCACGACCCGGCCACCAAGATGACCCCGGCCCTGGCGTGGAACACCGCGGTCAGCTTCGTCACCAACACCAACTGGCAGGCCTATTCCGGCGAATCGACACAGGGCCACCTCGTGCAGATGGCGGGACTGGCGGTGCAGAACTTCGTGTCCGCCGCCGTCGGCATGGCGGTCGCGATCGCGCTGGTGCGCGGATTCGCCCGCACGCGCACCGGGGAGCTGGGGAACTTCTGGGTCGACCTGGTGCGCGGCACACTGCGGATCCTGCTGCCGATCGCGGTGTTGGGCGCGATCCTGCTCATCGCGGGAGGAGCGATCCAGAACTTCCAGCTGAACGACCACGTCGTCAACACCCTCAACGGGACGCAGCAGACCATCACCGGCGGGCCGGTGGCCAGCCAGGAAGCCATCAAGGAGCTGGGCACCAACGGTGGCGGCTTCTACAACGCCAACTCCTCCCACCCGTTCGAGAACCCGACCGCATGGACCAACTGGCTGGAGATCTTCCTGCTCCTGGTGATCAGCTTCGCGCTGCCGCGCACGTTCGGGCGCATGGTGGGCAACGCCAAGCAGGGCTACGCGATCGCATCCGTGATGGCGTCGCTGTACGCGGTCAGCGTCACCTTCATGATGTGGTTCCAGCTGCAGCACCACGGCACGGTGCCCACCGCGGTCGGCTCGGCGATGGAGGGCGTCGAGCAGCGGTTCGGTGTCGCCAACTCCGCCGTGTTCGCCGACTCGACCACGCTCACGTCCACCGGTGCCGTCGACTCGTTCCACGACTCCTACACCAGCCTCGGCGGCATGATGACCATGTTCAACATGCAACTGGGTGAGGTCGCACCCGGCGGCACCGGCTCGGGTCTGTACGGCATGCTGATCCTGGCCGTGATCACCGTGTTCGTCGCGGGGCTGATGGTCGGCCGTACCCCCGAATACCTCGGTAAGAAGATCAACCCGCGCGAAATCAAGTTGGCCGCAAGCTATTTCCTGGTCACCCCGTTGATCGTGCTGACCGGGACCGCGATCGCGATGGCGTTGCCGGGAGAGCGCGCCGGCATGCTCAACACCGGCCCGCACGGCCTGTCGGAAGTGCTGTACGCGTTCACGTCCGCGGCCAACAACAACGGGTCGGCCTTTGCCGGGATCAGCGTCAACACCGACTGGTACAACACCGCCCTCGGCCTGGCCATGGTGTTGGGCAGGTTCCTGCCGATCGTGCTCGTCCTGGCGCTGGCCGGATCGCTGGCCAGGCAGGGCCAGACGCCCGAATCGGCGGGCACCCTGCCCACGCATCGGCCGCAATTCGTGGGAATGGTCGCCGGGGTGACCTTGATTCTCGTCGCGCTCACTTTCCTGCCCATGCTGGCGCTGGGCCCTCTCGCCGAAGGAATCCACTGATGACCGCGACCACCGTCGACCCGGCCGAGCAGTCGCGGCCGTCGGATTCCGCAAACACCAAACGGGTGCAAGGCGGCTTGCTCGACCCGAAAATGCTCCTGCGCTCGACGCCCGACGCGCTGGCCAAACTCGACCCGCGCACCTTGTGGCGCAACCCGGTCATGTTCATCGTCGAGATCGGCGCCACCTGGAGCACCGTGCTGGCGATCATCAGCCCGACCTGGTTCGCCTGGCTGATCGTGGTGTGGCTCTGGCTCACCGTGTTTTTCGCCAACGTCGCGGAGGCGGTCGCGGAAGGCCGCGGCAAGGCTCAGGCCGAAACCCTGCGCCGGGCCAAGACCCAGACGCTGGCCCGGCGGCTCAAGGACTGGCAGCCCGGCGCGCCCGCCGTCGAGGAAGAGGTTGCCGCACCGCTGCTGCAACAGGGTGACGTCGTGGTGGTCGAGGCGGGACAGGTGATACCGGGCGACGGCGACGTCGTCGAAGGCATTGCCTCCGTGGACGAATCGGCCATCACCGGTGAGTCGGCGCCGGTGATCCGGGAGTCCGGTGGTGACCGCTCGGCGGTCACCGGCGGCACCACCGTGCTGAGCGACCGCATCGTCGTGCGGATCACCCAGAAGCCCGGGGAGAGCTTCATCGACCGGATGATCGCGCTCGTCGAGGGCGCCAACCGGCAGAAGACCCCCAACGAGATCGCGCTCAACATCCTCCTGGCCGCGTTGACGATCATCTTCGTCTTCGCCGTCGCCACCCTGCAGCCGCTGGCGATCTACTCCAAGATGAACAATCCCGGCGTCCCGGACACCCAGGCGCTCAATGCAAACGGCGTGACCGGGATCGTCATGGTGTCGCTGCTGGTGTGCCTCATCCCCACCACCATCGGCGCACTGCTCTCCGCGATCGGCATCGCCGGCATGGACCGGCTGGTGCAACGCAACGTGCTCGCCATGTCCGGGCGCGCGGTGGAAGCCGCCGGTGACGTCAACACCCTGCTCCTCGACAAGACGGGGACCATCACCCTGGGCAACCGGCAGGCGGCCGCCTTCGTCCCCGTCGACGGCGTCTCCGATCAGCAGCTGGCCGACGCCGCGCAGCTGTCCAGCCTCGCCGACGAAACTCCGGAAGGCCGCTCGATCGTCGTCTACGCCAAACAACACTTCGGGTTGCGCGCACGCACGCCGGGCGAACTCGCCCACGCCCATTGGGTGGAGTTCTCGGCCGCGACGCGCATGTCCGGGGTCGACATCGACGGACACCAATTGCGCAAGGGCGCGGCCAGCTCCGTCGCGGAATGGGTGCGCGGCCAAGGCGGCAAGGTTCCCCATCAGCTCGGCGAGCTCGTGGACGGCATTTCCGCCGCGGGCGGCACCCCGCTGGTGGTCGGGGAAAGCCGCGACGGCGAATCGGCGGTGCTCGGCGTGATTCACCTCAAGGACGTCGTCAAGCAGGGCATGCGGGATCGATTCGACGAGATGCGCAGGATGGGCATCCGCACGGTGATGATCACCGGCGATAACCCGTTGACCGCCAGGGCGATTGCGGACGAGGCCGGCGTGGACGACTTCCTCGCCGAGGCGACCCCCGAGGACAAGCTCGAGCTGATCAAGCGGGAGCAAGAGGGCGGCAAGCTGGTCGCGATGACGGGCGACGGCACCAACGACGCGCCGGCCTTGGCGCAGGCCGACGTGGGTGTGGCGATGAACACCGGCACGTCGGCCGCCAAAGAGGCGGGCAACATGGTCGACCTCGACTCCGACCCGACCAAGCTCATCGAGATCGTCGAGATCGGCAAGCAGTTGCTGATCACCCGCGGCGCGTTGACCACATTCTCGATCGCCAACGACATCGCAAAGTACTTCGCGATCATTCCGGCCATGTTCGTCGCGCTGTTCCCCGGGCTGGACATGATCAACATCATGCGGCTGCACAGCCCGGAGTCGGCGATCCTGTCCGCGGTGATCTTCAACGCGATCATCATCGTGGCGCTGATCCCGTTGTCGCTGCGCGGCGTCCGCTACACGCCGAGTAGCGCGTCAAAGCTGTTGAGCCGCAACCTCTACATCTATGGCCTGGGCGGCATCGTCGCCCCCTTTGTCGGAATCAAGCTGATCGATCTCATCGTCCAATTCGTCCCGGGGATGTCCTGACATGAGCTTCTCGAATTTCGTCCGCATGCACTGGGCGGCGTTCCGCGCGTTGCTGGTGCTGACCGTGATCGCCGGCGTCGCTTACCCGTTGTTCGTCTGGCTGGTGGCGCAGATACCGGGACTGCAGGACAAGGCCGACGGGTCGATTCTCACCGCCGCCGGAAAGCCCATTGGCAGCCGGCTGATCGGTCAGCTGTTCACCGACAAGGACGGCAACCCGCTGCCCCAGTACTTTCAGGGCCGCCCCTCGGCGGCCGGCAATGGTTACGACCCGCTGTCGACAAGTGCGAGCAACCTCGGGCCGGAAAGCATCGTCGACACACCCGCCGATCCCGCGCAGCTGGCGGCGGGCAAGTCCGCGTCGGACGCGGGCTTCAAGCCGAGCCTGTTGACGACGGTGTGTGCGCGCAGCGCGGCGGTGGGCCGGCTGGAAAACGTCGACGGTTCGCGACCGTTCTGCACGGGCGGCGGTGTGGGTGCCGTCCTTTCGGTGATCGGGCCGCGTGACGCCCGCGGAAACGTCGTCCACCCCACCCGGGTCGTCAGCGTCAACGAGCCGTGCCAGGCGACGCCGGCGCCGTTTCTGACCCTCTACGAGGGGGTCCGCGTCGAGTGCGCCAAGTACGGCGAGGACTACACGATCGGCCAGATCGTCCCGATCCGCGGCGCCGCGCCCGCCGACCCCGCCGTGCCCGCCGACGCCGTCACCGCCAGCGGCAGCGGCCTCGACCCGGACATCTCGCCGGCCTACGCCGATCTCCAGGTCGCCAGGGTGGCCAAGGCCCGGCATGTCAGCGTGGACCAGATACGTGAGGCGTTGGCGCAGAACCGAAGTGGCCGCGCCCTCGGATTCTTCGGCGAACCGTCCGTCAACGTGCTGCAACTGAACCTGCAACTCGATCACATATATCCGGTCTCGGGCTAGCGCGATAGGGGGATGATGGTTGACGTGAGTGTCGTTGACCACCGCCCCAAGCGCGGCGAGCTGCGGATTTACCTCGGTTCGGCCCCAGGGGTGGGCAAGACTTACGCGATGCTCGGCGAGGCGCATCGCCGGCTGGAGCGCGGCACCGACCTCGTGGCCGGTGTGATCGAGACCCATGGCAGGGCGAAAACCGCTGAGCTGCTTGAGGGCATCGAGGTCATTCCGCCCCACTACATCGAATATCGCGGCAGCACCTTTCCCGAACTCGACGTGCCGGCCGTCCTGGCGCGCAAACCACAGGTCGTTCTCGTCGACGAGCTCGCCCATACCAACACCCCGGGCAGCAAGAACGCCAAACGCTGGCAGGATGTCGAGGAACTACTCGACGCGGGGATCACGGTGATCTCCACCGTCAACGTCCAGCACCTGGAAAGCCTCAACGACGTCGTCGCCCAAATCACCGGCATCGAACAGAAAGAGACCATTCCGGATTCCATTGTGCGGCAGGCCGCACAGGTCGAGTTGATCGACATCACGCCGGAGGCGTTGCGTCGCAGGCTCTCCCACGGAAACGTGTACGCCCCCGAGCGCATCGACGCGGCGCTGTCCAATTACTTCCGCCGCGGAAACCTCACCGCGCTAAGGGAACTGGCCCTGTTGTGGCTCGCCGACCAGGTGGACACCGCGCTGGCCAAGTACCGCGCCGAGAACAAGATCACCGACATGTGGGAGGCCCGCGAGCGGGTGGTTGTGGCGGTCACCGGCGGTCCCGAGTCGGAGACGTTGGTGCGACGGGCGTCGCGGATCGCGTCGAAGTCCAGCGCCGAGCTGATGGTGGTGCATGTCATCCGCGGTGACGGGCTGGCCGGCCTGTCGGAGGCGCGGATGGCCAAGATCCGGGACCTGGCAACCAGTTTGGACGCGTCGCTGCATACCGTGGTCGGTGACGACGTGCCCGCCGCCCTGCTCGATTTCGCCCGCGAGATGAACGCCACCCAGCTGGTGATCGGCACCTCACGGCGCTCGCGGTGGGCGCGGGTCTTCGAGGAGGGCATCGGCGCGAGGATCGTCGAGCTGTCGGGCAAGATCGACGTGCACCTGGTCACCCACGAGGAGTCCAAACGCGGATTCCGCGCGGCTTCGCTGGGTCCCAACGAGCGGCGGGTGGCTTCTTGGCTGGCGGCCGTCATCGTGCCGTCGGCCATCTGCGCGGTCATCGTCAATGCCCTCGACCCGTATCTGGGCACCAGCGGCGACAGCGCACTGTTCTTCGTCGGAGTGCTGCTGGTCGGGCTGCTGGGCGGCGTCGCCCCGGCGGTGGCCTCGGCGGTGCTGTCCAGCCTGTTGCTGAACTACTTCCTCACCGCACCCCGGCACACGTTCACCATCGCCGAGCCCGATGCGGCCGTCACCGAACTGGTGCTGCTGCTGGTCGCGGTCGCCGTCGCGGTCCTCGTCGACGGCGCGACCAAGCGCACCCGGGAAGCCCGTCGCGCCTCCCAGGAGGCCGAGCTGCTGACGCTGTTCGCCGGCTCCGTGCTGCGCGGGGCCGACCTCGATACGCTCCTCGAACGCGTGCGCGAGACCTACTCGCAGCGCGCGGTCAGCATGCTGCGCGAACCCGCCGAGGAGGACCGCGCCGAGGGCAAGAAGGCCTACGTCGTCGCGTGCGTGGGCAGGGACCCGTGCGTCACCGTCGCCTCCGCCGACACCGCGATCGAGGTCGGCGACGACGAGTTCTGGATGTTGTTGGCCGGCAGGAAGCTTTCGGCCCGCGATCGCCGGGTGCTGAGCGCGGTGGCCAAGCAGGCCGCGGGGCTGATCCGGCAGCGCGAGCTGGCCGAGGAGGCCAGCCGGGCCGAGGCGATCGTGCGGGCCGACGAGTTGCGGCGTTCCCTGCTGTCGGCGGTCAGCCACGACCTGCGCACGCCGCTGGCGGCGGCCAAGGTCGCGGTGTCCAGCCTGCGCGCCGAGGACGTCGCCTTCTCCCCCGCGGACACGGCGGAACTGCTGGCGACCATCGAGGAATCGATCGACCAGCTGACGGCGCTGGTCGGCAACCTGCTGGATTCGTCGCGCCTGGCCGCCGGCGTGGTGCACCCGGACATGCGAAGGGTGTATCTGGAGGAGACCGTGCAGCGGGCGCTGATCAGTATCGGCAAGGGCGCCACCGGCTTCTACCGATCGGCCATCGATCGGGTCAAGGTCGATGTGGGTGACGCCGTGGTGCTGGCCGACGCGGGGCTACTCGAGCGCGTGCTTGCCAACCTGATCGACAACGCGCTGCGGTACGCACCCGACTGTGTGGTTCGGGTCAACGCGGGGCGCGTGGGCGACCGCGTCCTGATCAACGTCATCGACGAGGGGCCCGGCATCCCGCACGGGACCGAAGACCAGATCTTCGAAGCGTTTCAGCGCCTCGGCGATCACGACAACACCACGGGAGTGGGCCTGGGCATGTCGGTCGCGCGCGGCTTCGTCGAGGCGATGGGCGGCACGATCGCGGCCGGCGACACCCCAGGTGGCGGCCTCACCGTGACGGTGGAATTGGCCGCGCCAGAAATGGTCGGGGCGCGATGACCCGGGTGCTGGTGATCGACGACGAGCCGCAGATCCTGCGTGCGCTGCGCATCAACCTGTCCGTGCGGGGTTACGAGGTGATCACCGCGTCCAGCGGTGCCGGCGCGCTGCGCGCCGCCGCCGAGCACAGGCCCGACGTGGTGATCCTCGACCTGGGCCTGCCGGACATCTCCGGAATCGAGGTGCTGGCCGGGTTGCGCGGCTGGCTCACCGCGCCGGTGATCGTGTTGTCCGCGCGCACCGACTCGTCCGACAAGGTGGAGGCCCTCGACGCCGGGGCCGACGACTATGTGACGAAACCCTTTGGGATGGACGAGTTCCTGGCCAGGCTTCGGGCCGCCATCCGCCGTAACACCGCGGTGTCCGAGCTGGAGCAACCGGTGATCGAGACGGAGGCGTTCACCGTCGACCTGGCCGCCAAGAAGGTCACCAAGAACGGCGCCGAAGTCCACCTTACGCCCACCGAGTGGGGGATGCTGGAGGTGCTGGTCCGCAACCGCGGCAAGCTGGTCGGCCGCGAAGAGCTCCTCAAAGAGGTGTGGGGCCCGGCATATGCCACCGAAACACATTATCTGCGAGTGTATTTGGCGCAGCTGCGACGCAAACTCGAGGACGACCCGTCGCACCCCAAGCACTTGGTGACCGAGTCAGGGATGGGGTACCGCTTCGAGGCGTGAGTGTTTGCGCGCCCGACGCCATGCGCCCGACACCACGCGCCCGACGCCGCGGTCGGAGCCCGAAGCCCTGGTCACATCGGTCACTTCCGCCCCCGTGTCGGGGAATCGTCGATGTGCCCGCCTCACAGCGAC
>NZ_LZJM01000114.1:0-598 GCF_001667665.1 Mycobacterium sp. E342 | reverse complement strand
GCGCCACCATCCCGGTCCCCGTCGACGCTCAGACGCTGCAGAAGATCTGCGAGATCACCGACGGCCAGTCGTTCCACGCCGACAGCCTGGAGTCGCTGAAGAACGTCTACTCGACCCTGCAGCGCCAGATCGGCTACGAGACCGTCAAGGGCGACGCCAGCCTGGCCTGGATGCTGCTGGGCGCCGTCGCCATGGCGGGCGCCGTCCTGGCGGGCCTGTTCCTCAACCGCCGGCTGCCCTCCTGAGCGGTCAGACCGGAAGCCGCCGGTTGATCAGCAGCGCCAGCGCCGTCGCGATCAGGGCGGTGATGACGCCCAGCCGCAACCAGCCGGCGCTGCCCGGCCCGGGCACGGTGCGGTAGCCGATGTCCTTCTCGATGGCGTTGTAGCTCTTCGAGAGCTCGGCCAGGTTGCCGGCGGTGTAGGACTGCCCGCCGGAGAGCTTGGCGATCATCTTCATCTGGTCCGTCGACGGGGACCGGGATGGTGGCGCCCTCGTACTCGACGGTGCCGTACGGCGTCCCGAACGAGATGGTGGAGATCTGCACGCCCTCGGCCTTGGCGGCCCGGGCGGCGGTGAAGGCGCCCTGCGGCGCGTT
>NZ_LZJM01000113.1:0-633 GCF_001667665.1 Mycobacterium sp. E342 | reverse complement strand
CATGGGCGGGTTCATGTACTTCGCGTCGCGACGCCAGAAGCGCGCGATGCAGGCGACCATCGACCTGCACGAGTCGTTGCAGCCGGGCGACCGCGTGCACACGACGTCGGGCCTGGAGGCGACGGTCGTCGCGATCACCGACGACACCATCGACCTGGAGATCGCGCCCGGTGTGGTGACAACGTGGATGAAGCTGGCCATCCGCGACCGGATCCTGCCCGAGGACGACGAGGACCTGGCCGGCGCCGACGACTCCGACGACGTGGCGGAATTCGACGAGGGCCGCGTGCCCAAGGATTCCTGACGCGAATCCCGGTCCGACGCCGCGGCGCCGGACCGCTTGCGCGACGAGCGCGTGCACGACACTAGGCTCAGTCCGGGGTAAGAACCGATACTCGAGGAGATAGAAGGAACGTGGCATCGTCTTCGGCGCCGGTGCACCCTGCCCGCTACCTGTCGGTCTTCTTGTTGCTGCTCGTCGGCGTGTATCTGCTGGTGTTTCTGACCGGGGACAAGCGCGCCGCCCCCAAGCTCGGCATCGACCTGCAGGGTGGCACCCGCGTCACTCTGACCGCACGCACCCCGGACGGGTCGCGTCCGAGCCGCGACGCGCTGGCCCAGGCGCAGCAGATC
>NZ_LZJM01000112.1:0-1213 GCF_001667665.1 Mycobacterium sp. E342 | reverse complement strand
GCGCCGATAGTAGTGCGCGCCGAGCTCGAGGTCCATTTTCCACTCGATCAGCCCGTAGCCGCCGTCCTCCCACCTACCACCACCCCGAAAAACTCCTACGGCACGACGACGATGACGACGCGGCCTAGCGACAGCGCCGCCTCTGCGCGTGGTCGAATGGTCCGTGCTATTCCGTCAGCTGGAGTATTTCGTAGCGCTCGCTCAGGAGCGCCACTTCGCGCGCGCGGCGAGCGCTTGCTACGTCTCGCAGCCCGCGCTGTCGGAGGCCATCCGCAAGCTCGAACAGGAGCTCAACGTCCCGCTGGTGCGGCGTGGACAGAAGTTCGAAGGCCTCACTCCCGAGGGCGAGCGGCTGGTGCCCTGGGCCAGACGCATCCTGGCCGACCGCGACGCCCTGCGACAGGAGGTTACGGCGCTGCAGACCGGCCTGACCGGCGAACTGCGGCTCGGGGTGGTGCCCGCTGCCTCGACTACCGTTGCGCTGCTTACCGATCCGTTCGGTGTGGCCCTTGGCGTTTGTGCGGGTGGTCCAGCCGTCGGGTTTGAGCATGCGGTGGTGGGGTCCGCAGGCGAAGGTGAGGTTGTCGATGTCGGTGCGGCGGCACTGGTTCCAGTCGGTGACGTGGTGGACTTCGGAGAGGTAGCCGGGCACGGTGCAGCCCGGCGCCGTGCAGCCGCGGTCCTTGGCGTAGAGCATGATTCGTTGTCCGCGGGTGGCGAGTCGCTTGCTGTGATACAGCGCCAAAGGTTTGGCGTTGTCGAAGACGGCCAAATAGTGGTGGGCGTGGCGGGCCAGGCGGATCACGTCGCTGATGGGGAGCCGGGTGCCGCCACCGGTGCGCCCTGTGCCGGCGGCGGTCTGCAGCTCAGCCAAGGTGGTGGTGATGATGATGGAGGCGGGTAAGCCGTTGTGCTGACCCAGTTTTCCCGAGGCCAACAGCGCCCGTAGGCCGGCCAGCAGCCCGTCGTGGTGGCGTTGGGCCGTGCTGCGGGCGTCGCGGTCGATGGCGTCTTGGCTGGGGGCGCCGTCCACGCATGGGGTGTCGTCGAGGGGGTTGCACATGCCGGGTGCGGCGAGTTTGGCCAGGACCGCTTCCACGGTGGCGCGGGCCTCGGGGGTGAGCAGGCCGCGCAGTTCGGACATGCCGTCGGGGCCTTGCTTGCCCAAAGTGAGTCCGCGCCGGCGGGCGCGGTCGTCGTCGGTGTAGGTGCC
>NZ_LZJM01000111.1:0-27687 GCF_001667665.1 Mycobacterium sp. E342 | reverse complement strand
GGCCAGGACCTACCCCCCGGCGCCGAGCGGGTCCGCGCCCGGTGTCACCCAGGTGGTCCCGAATTGGAATGACGCCGACTACCTCAACAACTTCGGGCAGCTGCTCGCCGCGCTCGGCCGGCGCTACGACGGCGACGAGCGCCTGAGCGTGTTCGAGTTTTCCGGGTACGGCGACTTCGGCAAGACCAGCCTCGCCTACTTGCGCGACGCGCTCGGCGCGCCGGGGCCCACGCCGGACGACAGCCAGCCGAAGTTGGGTTATTACAGCCAGTTTCGCGATCAGACCATCACCAAGGCGTCCATCGCGCAGCTGGTTGCCGCCAACGTGGGCGCGTTCGGTCACACCCAGTTGGTGACCACGGCCGAAAATCCGGAAATCGTCCGCGAGTTGTTCGCCGACGACGTGACGAAGAAGCTGTCCGCGCCGGTCGGCATCCGCGCGGATTGCCTTGGCGTGCAGTCGCCCCTGCCGGAATGGGCCGAGTCCAGCGACTCGCACTACGTGCGGTTCAACGACGCGGCCGTCAACGCGATCAAGCAGCGGCTCACCTCGGCGCTGGTGGTCAGCCAGTGGTGCCCGTTGCCGAACGGGACCGACCCGCGGTCGTACTACGAGAAGGCTCTGCACGACGTCGTCAGGTATCACGTCTCGATGACGTCGAGCGCCAACTTCCCCGACCGGGATCCGACGTCGGCGATGGACCCCAAGTTGTATCTCCTCTGGGCCAAGGCGAACGCCTCCGCCGGCTACCGGTACTCGGTGGAGGCCAAGCCGGGCTCGCAGTCCATCCAGGGCAAGGTGGCGGCCATCTCCGTCGTCTGGACCAACTACGGCTCGGCGGCGGCCACCGAGCAATGGGCACCCGGCTACAAACTGGTCGACTTCTCCGGAGCGGTGGTCCGCACCATTCCCGCGACGATCAATCTCAAGACGCTGGTCCACGACGACTCCAGCTCATCCCGCGAGGAGGCGGTGCCCGAGTCGGCCACCGAGTCGGTGCGCGTGGACGTGACGGGTCTGGCGCCCGGGCACTACACGCTGCGCGCGTCCGTGGACTGGCAGCAGCACAAGCTCGGCGCCTCCCACGTGGTCAACTACGCGCCGATGGCGCTGGCCCGCGACGGGCGGGACGGCTCCGGCCTGTACCCGATAGCCACCCTCGACATCGCGAGCGACGCGGCGGCCGCCAACGGGTCCTAGCGCCTCGATGACGGGCCGACGGCCCTCGCCGGAAGTTGTTCGTTAGCCGGATGGGGCGGGTGCCGCGTGGTAGGTTTTGCTGACCAAAACCGAGCGTGACCTGCCCTGGTCCGAAAATCATCCGACAGTCACACACGCGAACCGAAGGGGTCCGTCGACGCGCTGGGCGCGCATCCGGCGGGGTTCGTCATCACGACCGTCCCCCGATCGGGCAACCGTCGCCACGGTGGCCGCCCGGTGGGATGTATGCCCATATCGGAGGAGACCGTGCCACGCAGCCTGGACCTGGTCGTCACCTCCGTTGCCACCCAGTTGATGGAGGCCACGGCCCCCACGGCCACCCTGGTGAGCGAGAAGGTACTCGCGCAACTCGTCGAACAGTTCGACGTGGACGCCAGCTTCCTGCGGCACCTCGACCCGCACACCCGGACCTCGGCGCTGGTGGCCGAGTGGCCGCCGCGCTCGGACGCCGCGGACCCGGATCCGACGGCCTTCGCTCAGTTGGACATCGCCGAGTCGGTCCTCGCCCAGTGCGGGCACGGGCACAAACCGGTGGTGATCCGACCGGCGCAGTCCACGCGTTTTTTCCGGCGCAGGCTCGGCGGGGCGAAGATGGCCGCCTCGCCCTCGGTGGCGGCCGCACCGTTGGTCTCGGGTGAGACGACCACCGGCTTGCTCGGCTTCGTCAAGTTCGGCGCCCGCAAGTGGGAGCAGGAAGAGATCAACACGCTCGAGGCGGTCGCGGCGCTGTTCGCGCAGCTGCAGGCCCGCATCGCGGCCGAAGAAAAGCTTCGTTATCTCGCTGAGCACGACGATCTGACCGGCCTCTACAACCGTCGCGCGCTGGTCGCGCATCTGTCCGGGCGGCTCGCGACGGGATGCGCCGGGCCCGTCGCGGTGATGTACCTCGACCTCGACCGGCTCAAGCCGATCAACGATTACCTCGGCCACACCGCCGGTGACTGGTTCATCCGGGTCTTCGCGCAACGCATCCGGATCTGCGCCCCCGACAGCACGATCGCCCGATTGGGCGGTGACGAGTTCGTCGTCGTTCCCGACCAGCCGATGTCACCGGAGGCCGCGGAGTCGTTCGCCCGGCGCCTCTCGGCGATGCTGTGCGAGCGGCTGGCCATCGGCGGCCACGTGATCAGCCGCACGGTCAGCATCGGGCTGGCGGTGGGGCAGCCGGGACGGGACAACTGCACCGACCTGCTCCGCCGCGCCGACGAGGCGGTGCTGACGGCCAAGCGCGGCGGCGGCAACCAGGTCGCGGTGTCCACCGACGACATGTCGCTCAAGCGCGCGTTCCGCAACGACATCGAGCTGCACCTGCAAGGCGACATCGGCAGCGAGGCGCTGCTCCTGCATTACCTGCCCGAGGTCGACCTGTCGACGGGCGCCATCGTTGGCGCGGAGGCGCTGGTCCGTTGGCGGCACCCGATCTGGGGCCTGCTGTTACCCGACTCCTTCATCGGGATCGCCGAATCGACCAACCTGGCGGCGGAGTTGGGGGGCTGGGTGATGCGCACCGCGTGCGCCGAACTCAGCAGCTGGCGGGCCAAGGGCGTCGGCCAAGGGGCCATCATGCGCATCAATGTGTCGCCGATCCAGCTCATCACCCGGGGTTTCGTGCGCGACGTCGCCGCCACCATCGACGAGTTCGGCCTCGACGCCGGCTCGGTGTGTCTGGAGATCACCGAGCGCGCCGTGGTGCACGACATCGAGACCACGCGAAAAACCTTGGCGGAGCTCAAGGAAGTCGGGGTCCAGCTGGCCATCGACGACTTCGGTACCGGTTACGCGGTGTTGTCGCACCTGAAGTCCCTGCCGGTCGACATGCTCAAGATCGACACAGGTTTCGTGCGCGACCTGGGCAACAACGCCGGCGACCTGGCGATCGTTCGCGCCATCATCGGTCTGGCCGAGGCGTTCGGTCTGGAGGTCGTCGCAGAGGGGGTCGAAACGCCGGTGGCGGCAATGACTTTGATTCAGCACGGGTGCCGACGCGCGCAGGGTTTCCTGTTGTCGCGTCCTGTCCCCGGCGATGCGATGGAAGCGCTGTTGTCCGCGCGCTGGCTGTCGATGCCGTTTTTGGCCGACCGCAAGGCGTTGCCGACGGGCGGCATCTAGCATCGCACCGATGGTCGCAACATTGAGAAGAGGCGTGGCGGTGGTCGCCGCGTGCGTGGTGGCGCTGTTGGGCGGATGCGGTGGCCACAGCGAGTCCGATCCGTTGTCCGTCGTGATCAGTCCCGCCATACCGCTGGGCGTCCAGGAGGTTTCGAATCCCCTACGGGGCCAATACGAAGACCTTCTGATGCCGCTGTTCCCGCAAGCCAATCCCACGCAGCGACGTTATCCGCCGTGGCCCGCGTCGTACGACGCCAGCGTGCGGGTTTCGTGGCGGCAGCTGCAACCCACCGACCCGAGCACCCTGCCCCCCGACGCCCCCGACGATCGCAAGTTCGACTTCAGCGTGATCGACGATGCGCTGGCTAAGCTGGCCGGCCGTAACATGCGGCTGACCCTTCGCGTGTTCGCCTACAACTCGTGTTGTGACGCTACCTATGCGAACAACACGAACATCGCCATCCCCGATTGGATGCGCGCCGCGTCCACCAGCTATACGGGGCCGCAACGATACTGGTGGACGCCCGGCGTGGCGCACGTGGTGCCGAACTGGAACGACCCCGCGTACCTGAACGCCTTCGGGCAGTTGCTCGCCGCGCTCGGCCGCCGCTACGACGGCGACGAGCGGCTCAGCGTTTTCGAGTTCTCCGGCTACGGGGACTTCAGCGAGAACCACGTCGCCTATCTGCGCGACACACTGGGCGCAGCGGGACCGTCACCCGAGGAAAGCATCGCAAAGCTCGGTTACTACAGCCAGTTTCGCGATCAGAGCATCACCACAGCGGCCATTCATCAGCTCGTCGAGGCGAACGTGAACGCCTTTCCCCACACCCAACTGGTGACCACGGCGCCGAACCCCGAAATCGTTCGCGAGCTGCTGGCTGACGACGTCACCAGAAAACTGTCCGCGCCGGTAGGTATTCGCTCGGATTGCCTCGGCGTATACGCGCCGTTGCCTGCTTGGGCCGAGTCGGATGGCTCGTACTACGTGCACACGAAAGATCCGCTCGTCAGGCAAGTGAAAGACCGGATGGCCTCGGCGCTGGTGATCACTGAGTGGTGCCAGTTGCCCGAGGGAACCAAGCCGCGGGCGTATTACGAGAAAGGATTGCGCGACGTCGTCAAGTATCACGTGTCGATGACGTCGAGTTACAACTTCCCGGCCGTGGAGTCGAGCACCCTGATGGACCCGCCGTTGTACCTGCTGTGGGCGCAGGCCAACGTCTCGGCGGGCTATCGATACTCCGTGGAAGCTCGGCCCGGATCGGCATCGTTTCGCGACGGGGCGGCGACCATATCGGTGGTTTGGACCAACTACGGCGCCGCCGCCGCAATCGAAAAGTGGGTGCCCAGCTACCGGCTGGTGGATTTCTCGGGCGCGGTGGTCCGCACGCTGCCGACAGCCGTGCTTTTGAACAAACTGGTGCCATCGGGGGAGAACTCAGGTAACCAACCCGTCCCGTCGTCGTTCACCGAATCGGTGACCGTCGACCTGGCGGGGTTGGCACCCGGGCACTACACGCTGCGTGCTTCCGTGGATTGGCAACAGCACAAGCCCGATGCGTCGCATGTGGTGAACTATCCGCCCATGCGGCTTGCCCGCTCCGGACGCGACGAGTCCGGGGGCTACCCTCTCGCAACGGTCGACATACCGCGCGATGCGCGCGCTTTCGCCCCGCGCCAATGATGGCAGGCTCTCTAGTATGCGCCGTGACTGGTGAGAACGGCCTTGACCGTCTTGGCGATGATCATGAGGTCGCCCGACATTGACCAGTTGTCGACGTAGGACAGGTCCAACCGCACCGACTCTTCCCACGAAAGGTCCGATCGGCCGCTCACCTGCCACAAGCCGCTGACGCCCGGCTTCACCAGCAGCCGCCGCTTGGCATCGCCGTCGTAGTTTTCGACTTCTCGCCGCAACGGGGGCCGTGGCCCAACGACGCTCATGTCGCCCTTGAGCACATTGATGAATTGCGGCAGCTCATCAATGCTGAACCTGCGCAATATCCGGCCGACGGGCGTCACCCGCGGGTCTTGACGAATCTTGAAGAGCACGCCGCCGGCGCTTTCGTTCAGCCTCAGCAGGTCGTCGATTTGGCTGTCGGCCCCGACGGTCATCGTCCGGAACTTGAGCATCGTGAAGGGCTTCCCGTCGATGCCGATCCGCTCGGACGGGTAGAAGACCGGGCCCCTGCTGGTCAGCTTGATGGCGATGGCGGCCGCGATCAGAATGGGCGCCGTACCGATGAGGGCCGCCAGCGAGAACAGGAAATCAAACACCTGCTTCTGAAAGCGTTGCGTCCCTTCGTATTGCGGCTTGTCCACATGCAACAGCGGCATGCCCGCGGTGGGCCGCAGGCTCAAGCGCGTTTCCGCGACGTCCATCACCCCGGGCGAGACCACGACGTCGACGTCCATCGTCTCCAACTGCCACATGAGCTCTCGGATCCCGCGCATGCCAAAGTGATCCGTCTGAGTGATCGCCACGGTGTCCGCGCTGCAGCTGTGAATCGCCGCCACCGCGTCGGTGACATCACCGAGAATCGGCACCGCACGGCCACCGATGGTGAGGGTATTGCCGCGTGATGGCCCATATCCCGGAATGCAGACCCCCACCACGACGTAGCCGTCCAGCGGGTTGCGGGCCAGTTCGTGCGCAAGGTGGGAAACCGCCTGCCGGTCTCCGATCGCCAATACCCGCGTCTGGCATTGGCCGTTCGCGCGCATCCGGCGGATGTGCTTGCGCCACAGGCTGCGGCTGCCCAGCAGGCCCACGGTCCCGACCGGAAGCGCGATCGCGAGATAACCGCGGGCCAGGTCGACCTTGGCCAGCAGCGTCGCCATCGCGATTATCCCGAACGTCCAGAATGACGCACTGCCGATCCGGCGGTACTCGTCGATTCCGGCGCCGATGACTCGCGTTGAGCGCGTTTGAAATACCGCCAGCGACGACAGCCACAGCGCCGCGAACAGCATCGAGAACAGCGTCATCACGACGTCCGAATAGCCCGAGGTGTTGGCGATCTCGCCGAATCGAACGTACTGCGCGAGCATTACCGACGCGCACACCATCACCGTGTCGCTGATGCGTAGACGATGCGAATACTGGTGTTGCCAGCGTCGGATGGCAGTTCCACCAGTCGAGGGCGCCGCGGCGGTGGGAACCGGCAACGTGTTGGCCCGGTGGCGCGACAACGACGTCATGTCTTCCGGTGTCCGCTCAGCTGGCTTGGCGTGCACGACTTCCACCAATTCCTGGGTCATCAACGGGTTAGACATGACGCTGCACTTTCGATCGGGGAGAGGCTCGCCGTTCGGGAGGGCCAACTGGCGTCCCGCTCGGAGATGACCGTCACGGGCAGCGGCCACACGATCCCGAACTCCGGGTCGCTCCACTGCAATCCCTGCTCGTCGGACCGGGCGTGCTGACCGCTGACCTGGTAGCTGACTTCGGTGTTGTCGACCAGAGTTTGGAAGCCGTGCGCGACAAACGGCGGCAAGAACAGCGCCCGGTAGTTGTCCGCGCTCAACTCGACCATGACGTGGTCGCCGTAGGTCTGTGACCCGGGGCGAATGTCGACCGCAACCGCGGCGATGGCACCGCGGGTGCAGCGGACCAGCTGGGTTTGGGCGTATGGCGGCACCCGATAGTGCAGGCCACGCACCGTGCCGCGGGTGTAATTGAAGAAGATGTTGGTCTGGGTGACGTCGAAAGTCAGCCCGCGACTGGCGAATTCGTCGGCACAAAAAGAACGGGAAGAGAAGCCGCGATGGTCGCGTTGCGGTTCGACGTCAATGATCGTCACGCCGGCGACCCCGGTGGGCGTGTACTTCACGTGCCGCTCCTTCCGTAACTGGTAGTCGTGGGTCGGTGCATGTGCCGTCCTACGCGTATCCACCAGACGGCGGCCGCGTCATCACGGTCGGGATGACGCCATACCGGGGTCCCAGGTTCTTGCCCGATGCCGCGGCCACGCGCGGCAGCGAGCCCATGATGCTGGGCGGCGTGTTGGCGCCCGCGAGGCTGATGGTCGGCAATGCGGAAGCGGCGGCACTGTGCGCCGCCGGGATCACGCTGGTCCAACTGGCCGGCACCGCCAGCGGACCCAGCGAGGCCGCGCTGCCCAGGCTGCCGATCACGCCCGATCCGAGCGAGCCGATGGACCCGAGCGCGCCCGCGCCCGCGCTCGCAGCGCCCGTGGCCGCGCTCGCGGCCCCCGAGGCAGCAGTGCCCGCGGCCGCCATCGCGCCGCTCGCCAAACCCTGTGCGGTCTGGGCCATGCCGAGGATGGAGGACATCCCGTACAGCGGGGTTGCTGCGGCCATCAAGTAGCTGGGAACAGAGCTGGGGATGCTGGACGCGAGGGCCGACATCAGCGACGAACTGGCCGAATTGGTCACGGTCCCGGCCGCGCTGCCGGCACCGGCACCCGCGTCGGTCAGCGTGACGGTCCCGGCGGTCATCGGCGACGAAAGCCCGTGCAGGGTGCCGGGCACCGTCGACATCACGTGCGAGAGCGACGTGTGCGTCGCTGTCAACGTTTCCGCCTGGGCGACCGCGCCGCTCTGGCTGGCCACGCCCGCCGGGTTGGTGACGTCGGGCGCTGGGTTGAACGGGGTCATTTCGCATGCGGCAGCGGAGCCCGCGGCGTACTCATACATCGCCGCGGCGTCCTGCGCCCACATCTCGCCGTATTCGGCCTCGGTGGCCGCGATCGCCGCCGCATTCTGGCCGAAGAAGTTGGTGGCGATCAGCGTCGCGAGTTGGACGCGGTTGGCTGCGACCGCCGGCGGGGGAACGGTCATCGCGAAGGCGGCTTCATACACCTCGACGGCGAGCCTGGCTTGGCCGGCCGCCTCCGCCGCCCGCGCCGCCGCCCCGGCCATCCACGCCATGTAGGGGGCGAAGGCGGACGCCATGGCCAATGACGACGGGCCCATCCAGCGCCCGGTCGTCAGGCCCGCGATCACTGACCGGTAGCAACTTGCGGCGGCATGCAATTCGGCGGCGAGGCTGTCCCACGCCACGGCCGCGGCCACCAATGAAACCGGCCCGGGGCCGGTATACATCCGCGCGGAGTTGAACTCCGGCGGGAAGGCACCGAAATCGATCACGTCAGACCCCGGCCTCGTCGGCGGCGCGGATCGCGACGACCGAACGTCCGCGCGCCGGGGAGGAGGCGTAAGCGGCCACCGCGACGGCGACGTACTCCGCAGCAAGTAACTGGCGATTCGACATACTAAAAGTATGTAATGTTCCGGTTCTGCTTGCGAAGAGTATTTTGCCTGCGCCCGGGAAGGTACTTGGTCCCTTCCCCGCTGTTCCACCCGCTGACGCCGCCAGCCCGCGTGGCCTCGTGGTCACGACCGGCATGTGCTTCTCCTAACGCCCTACAGGCGGCCCGGTATCGGATGTATTGGCTGCTCAGACGCCCGGACCCGGGATCCGTGCAGATCCGACATGCAAACTGACAATCTGATAATAGCCTAGGAACCATACTAATAGTCTGTAAAGATCCTGTGATCTGCACTACTGGTATTAACGTGAGCGTCAAGGCGTCGCGTCCGGCTGCTAACCTCGGACTTGGCCCAAGAACTGCCCGGGGGTGGCCGGTCGGTGTCGTTTCAGACCGTCTGAGAACCGAGGTGTGTGTCCTGCTCAACCATCTGATGGCGAACGACCAGGCCCGGGTCGCCACCTCCGGCAAGATCGCTCGCGACAGCCACGGCGCCGTCGTAGGGCCCGGCAGCACTGCCGGGTTCGAGCCTCCGGGCCGGGGTCACGGCCTTGCGGCCGAACCAGAGCTGGGCCGGCACTTCCGATGACGACCCATTCGAGCGACGGGCGCGCCGATGCGACGCGGCGACAGATTCTGCGGGCCGCCTCGCATCAGTTCGCGCGCCGGCCATACCACGACGTCGGGCTCGATGACATTCTCGCCGAGGCGCAGCTGACCAAAGGCGCGATGTACTTCCACTTCAAGTCGAAACACGCCCTGGCGGCGGAACTCATCGACAAGCAGATCGCTGCGGCCACCGTTGCGGTGGGAGAGCTGTTGACCAGGGGCCTTTCCGGTCTGGAAACCCTCATCGACTTCTCGTATCTCATCGCCGTCCAGGACATCAAGACCGATCTGGTCCGGGCCGGACTGAATCTGATCGAGTCGGTCGGGTCGTCGGAGGGACTGCAGGACACGTTGATGAACGGATGGGTGAACGCCCTGTCCGACGTGGTCCGGCAGGCCATTGACGAGGGCGACATCGACGGCCAATGCGATCCCCACGACGTGGGACGGCTGATGGTGTCCCTGCACATGGGGCTGCGCAAGACCAGTAATCTCGACGAGCCGGAAAGATTCCTGCTCGACCTGGAGAGGTGCTGGATGCTCATCCTGGGCGGAATCCTGCAACCGGACCGGGCCGATTACTTCCGCCAATTCCTAAGGCGGCGTGCGGCGCTCGCCGTCAACGCCGGTTCCACCGGGGAAGATTCGCGGTAACCGAAGCGGGCCGGCCACACCGCCCGCCCGCCGTCGCACCGGCTGCTAACCTTGGACGTCTTGGCGGTCGATGTGAGGCCAGACCTACGGCTCCGCGCATCCGACGCGACTCCGGAGGTGCAGGGACAGTGGCGCGCCAGATCCGATCCGAGGCCACTCGGCGCAAGATCCTCGATGCCGCGATCGAAGTGTTCGGCGAGGTCGGATATGCCGCCGCCGGGTGGGGCGCGATCATCGAGCGCACGGGGATGACCAAGGGCGCCCTCTATCACCACTTCGATTCCAAGGAATCGTTGGCATCGGACCTCCTCAAGGAGGGCTCCGACACCCTTCTCACGGCCTTCCGCAACGTATGCGGGTCGTCGTCGCCGGGACTGGAGAACCTGCTGCACGGGGCCTTCACCATCGTCGAGGTGCTGAACTCGGACAAGATGGTTCGCACGGCCGAGCAATTGGCCTCTGCCCTAAACGGATTGAACGAGGCCGCCGCGAGCTTCTATGCGGACCTCGCGGCGATGATCGAAGAACAGGCCCGGCGCGCGATCGGCGAGGGCGACCTTCGCCAGGATGTCGACCCCGAAGTGCTCTCCGAGTTCCTCGTCGGAGCCATGTTCGGAACGCGGTTGGTATTCAATGCGATAGCTCGCCAGGATGCGAACCGCGCCGTCCCGGGCGACATCGCCGGGCGCCTGCGTCAGGTCCTGGAACTGCTGCTGCCCGGCACCGTCACGGAGGAGTCGCTTCCCTACTTCCGGCAGTACCTCGGTCGCGAAGTGATGCGCCATGGCTCGGTTGCCCTGCCGCGCGCAGACGCCGACACCGAGCCCCTGATCGGGTAGACCGCCGGCCCGCCGAAGTTCGGGCCGGATGTGCCGCACCTTGTTTCGCGGTCGTCGAGACGGTGATTCCATTACCGGCTTGGCGCGTGGCGCATGTCCTGTCCCCGGCGCTGCGCGAGCTTCCCGTCTATCTGCCGCCGTCGCCGCCGAACGCGGCCGGAGTTCACCGATTGGTGTGCGGCGTCGAACGCGAGACCGCGTACCGGCCAACGGTTTTCGGTTATCCCAGTGGGCGGTCGCGGGACTTCGACGACCGCGCCAAGGACGCGCTGCGTGCCCGCGGCATCCGCTGGGCGTTGTGCACCACGCCGGGATTCGCCGATCGTCGCTGCGACCCGCTGGCGTTGCCGCGGCTAGCGGTCTTCCTTCCACAACTGCTCGGTCAGGTCCTGGAAAGCCGCGAGAACGAACTGATCGTCGGCCCGCATCGCCGCCGACTTGCTCATCAGGGCGCGCACCACCGAGCCGTCCTTGTGGGCCAACTCGACGACCATGTTCGCCAGCGAATGAACGACCGATAACAGCGAATCCGAGTCCGGCGCGTGATGGAAGATCTGATCGAACCGGAGCGACAAGACCTCCTCCGGCTCGTAACCCATCATCTCGGCGAACGCGGCGTTGGAAAACAGGATGCGGCCGTCGTTCTCGATCGCCAGCACGGGGATCGGGATACGTTCCAGCACAACCAGTGCCGGCAATTGCTTCAAGGCCGTCATCGGCGAGTCAGCGTGCTGCCGGTTACGTCGTCGCTCCACCGGCCGATTATGGCGCATAACATAGGCTATACACGAGGCATTTGCGCAGATGCGGATGCGGCGGGTCGCGCGTCGCCTCATTTCCGGCCACCACGTTTCCGTGTCCGGGGCCGCTCACCCGCCTTCGGGAAGCTGGTAACGGGGGAACACGCCCGTGGGCGGCGGTAGTTTCGTGCCGGGGGCCAGGCGCGCGCCGACGGCGTCGAACGCCCGCCGGTCCGCGGCCTGCCCGAGCAGGTCGAGCAGCTTGCCGGCGGAGTCGGGCATCACCGGCTGGACGAGCAGAGCCGCGATGCGGACCGCCTCGCACGTGGTGTACAACACGGTCCGGAACCGGAGTTGATCCCCTTCGGCCTCGCTCTTGCGCAACACCCACGGCTGTTGGGCCGAGAAGTATCTGTTCGCCTCGCCGAGCATCAGCCAGATCGCCTCCAACGCAAGATGCATGGCCTGCCCGTCGAAGCTTGCGCGCACCCGCTCCAGCAATCCGTCGGCGGTAGCCAGCAGGTCCGCGTCCGCGGCCGTCAGCTCGCCCGGTTCGGGGACGACCCCACCGAGATTCTTGGCCACCATGGACAACGACCGCTGGGCCAGGTTGCCGAGCTCGTTGGCCAGGTCGGCGTTGATCCGAGTGACGATCGCGTCTTCGGTGTAGCTGCCGTCCTGACCGAACGGCACCTCCCGCAACAGGAAGTAGCGGAGCTGGTCCACGCCGAACGTGTCGATCAGGGCGACCGGGTCGACGATGTTGCCCACCGACTTGCTCATCTTCTGGCCGCGGTTGAGCAGAAAGCCGTGCGCGAAAACCCGGCGCGGCAATTCGATCCCGGCAGACATCAGAAATGCCGGCCAGTACACCGTGTGGAACCGGATGATGTCCTTGCCGATCATGTGCAAGTCCGCCGGCCAGTAACGGCGGAACAGCTCGGATTCGGTGTCCGGATAGCCGACGCCGGTCAGGTAATTGGTCAGTGCGTCGACCCAGACGTACATGACGTGATCGGGATGCTCGGGCACCTTCACACCCCAGTCGAACGAGGTGCGCGAGATCGACAGGTCCCGCAGGCCGCCGGAGACGAAGCTGACGACCTCGTTGCGGCGCGCCTCGGGCCCGATGAAATCGGGGTTGGCGTCGTAGTGGGCCAGCAACTTGTCGGCATATGCCGACAGCCGGAAGAAATAGGTCTGCTCCTCGGTCCAGGTCACCGGGGTGCCGGTTTCGACGGCGATCCGGGTGCCGTCGACGATCGCGGTCTCCGACTCGACGAAGAACCGCTCGTCGCGCACCGAATACCAGCCCGAGTAGGTGTCCAGGTAGATGTCCCCGGCGGCCTGCATCCGCCGCCAGATCGCCTTGGAGGCCTCCTGGTGGTCGGCGTCGGTGGTGCGGATGAACCGGTCGAAGGAGATGTTCAGCCGCTCCTGCAGGCGCTGGAAGACGTCGGAGTTGCGACGCGCCAGCTCCGCGGTGGGGATGCCCTCGGCCGCGGCCGTCTCGACCATCTTGAGGCCATGCTCGTCGGTGCCGGTCAGGAATCGCACGTCGAACCCGTCGAGCCGCTTGAACCGGGCGATGGCGTCGGTGGCGATGTATTCGTAGGCATGCCCGACGTGCGGATCGCCGTTGGGATACGTGATCGCGGTCGTGATGTAGTAGGGCCTCATCGAGAGTCCACCCTATTGTGTGGCCGTGAGTTCCAACCGCTCTGGTGAACGAGAAGCGCCGCCCGCGCCCGAACCGCTGGCGCCCCTGATCGACGCCCACACCCACCTGGACGCCTGCGGTGCGCGGGATGCGGAGGGCGTGCGCGCCATCGTGGACCGCGCCGCGGTGGTCGGGGTGGGCGCGGTGGTCACCATCGCCGACGACCTGGATTCGGCGCGCTGGGTGACACGAGCCGCCGAATGGGACCCGCGGGTGTACGCCGCGGTGGGACTGCATCCGACCCGCGCCGACGTGCTGGACGACGACGCGCGCGCCGAGATCGAGCGACTGGCGGCGCATCCGCGGGTGGTGGCCGTCGGCGAGACCGGGCTGGACCTCTATTGGCCCGGCCGCCTCGACGGGTGCGCGCAACCGGGCACGCAGCGCGACGCCTTCGCCTGGCATATCGATCTGGCCAAGCGGTGCGGAAAACCGCTGATGATCCACAACCGAGAGGCCGACGCCGAGGTGCTCGACGTGTTGGCGGCCGAGGGCGCCCCCGACGCGGTGATCTTCCACTGCTTCTCGTCGGGCGCCGCGATGGCCCGGCAATGCGTGGACGCCGGGTGGCTGCTCAGCCTGTCCGGGACGGCGAGTTTCCGCAACGCCCGCGAACTGCGGGACGCCATTCCGTTGATACCCCTGCAGCAGCTTCTGGTGGAGACCGATGCGCCCTTCTTGACGCCGCATCCCTACCGCGGGTCGCCCAACGAGCCGTACTGCCTTCCTTATACTGTGCGGGCGGTCGCTGAACTGGTAGGTCGTCCCGCCGAAGAGCTGGCGCTGGCCTCCACGAACAACGCCCGGCGGGTCTATGGACTGCCTCCCGGTTGACCCGCGGACCGGCGCGATCGCGTTAACAAAGTCGCGCAGGAGTTGCTCAACATTGGCCGGTTCGTTACCGTCTTGTGATCGAAAGGGTGGGGCCTCCGGGCCCTAATTTGTCGTTTGGTGCTGATTAGGTCGTTGGAGTGCTTGCTGTGGTCGGGATAGACGCACGTTGACTGTATTAACAAAACTTCATCAAACCCCGTCGCCGATGTTGCGGCTTGTCGTCGGAGGGTTGCTCGTAGTCCTGGCGTTCGCCGGTGGATTCGCGGTCTCCGCGTGCAAGACGGTGACGCTGACCGTCGACGGAATCGCCATGCGGGTCACGACGATGAAGTCGCGGGTGATCGACATCGTGCAGGAGAACGGCTTCTCCGTCGACGAGCGTGACGACCTGTATCCCGCCGGAGACGTCAAGGTACACGACGCCGCCAACATCGTGTTGCGGCGCAGCCGGCCACTGCAGATCTCGCTGGACGGCCGCGACACCAAGCAGGTGTGGACGACGGCGTCGACCGTCGACGAGGCGCTGGCCCAACTCGCGATGACCGACACCGCCCCTGCCGCGGCCTCCCGCGGCAGCCGGGTCCCGCTGGCCGGAATGGCCCTGCCCGTGGTCAGCGCGAAGACCGTCCGCATCGCCGACGGCGGCGCGACCCGCACGGTGCACCTGGCCGCACCGAATGTCGCGGGGCTGCTGAGCGCCGCCGGCGCGCCGCTGCTCGAGGGCGATCAGGCGGTGCCGAGCGCGTCGTCACCCATCGTCGACGGCATGGAGATCCAGGTGACCCGCAACCGGATCCAGCGGGTCACCGAGCGGATGCCGTTGCCGCCGAACGCCCGCCGGGTCGAGGACCCGGACATGAACATGAGCCGCCAGGTGGTCGAAGACCCGGGCGCCCCGGGCACCCAGGACGTCACCTTCGCGGTGGCCACCGTCAACGGCGTCGAGACCGGGCGGTTGCCGATCGCCAACACGGTGATCACCCCGGCCCGTGAGGCCGTGGTGCGGGTGGGCACCAAGCCCGGCACCGACGTCCCACCGGTGACCAACGGATCCATCTGGGACGCGATCGCGGGTTGCGAGGCCGGCGGAAACTGGGCGATCAACACCGGCAACGGCTACTACGGTGGCGTGCAGTTCGACCAGGGCACCTGGGAGCGCAACGGCGGGCTGCGGTTCGCCGCGCGCGCGGACCTGGCGACTCGAGAAGAACAGATCACGGTCGCCGAGGTGACCCGGCAGCGCCAGGGTTGGGGCGCCTGGCCGGTGTGCAGCGGAAGAGCTGGTGCGAACTGACCATCCGGCTGCTCGGTCGCACCGAGATCAGGCGGCTTGCCAAAGAACTTGATTTTCGGCCACGGAAATCCCTGGGGCAGAACTTCGTCCACGACGCCAACACTGTCCGCCGGATCGTCTCGACCTCCGGGGTCGGCCGGACCGACCACGTCCTGGAGGTCGGTCCCGGCCTGGGCTCGCTGACGCTGGCCTTGCTGGAGCGCGGCGCCACCGTCACCGCCGTCGAAATAGACCCGGTGCTGGCCGACCGCCTGCCGCAGACCGTCACCGAGCATTCGCACAGCGAGATCCAGCGGCTGACCGTGCTCAACCGTGACGTGTTGACCCTGCGCCCGGACGAGCTGGCCGCAGCGCCCAACGCGGTCGTCGCCAACCTGCCGTACAACGTCGCGGTTCCGGCGCTGCTGCACCTGCTATCCGAGTTCCCGTCCATCCGCACCGTGACGGTGATGGTGCAGGCGGAGGTGGCCGAACGCCTGGCCGCCGAGCCTGGCGGCAAGGACTACGGCGTGCCTAGCGTCAAGGTCCGCTTCTTCGGAACGGTTCGGCGGTGTGGCATGGTGTCGCCGACGGTGTTCTGGCCGATTCCCCGCGTGTACTCGGGGCTGGTTCGCATCGACCGCTACGCCACTGCGCAGTGGCCCACCGACCAAGCCTTCCGGCGCCAGGTGTTCCAGTTGGTGGACATCGCATTCGCGCAGCGGCGCAAGACGGTTCGCAACGCTTTCGTCGAGTGGGCCGGCTCGGGCAACGAGTCGGCGAACCGGCTGCTGGCCGCCAGCATCGACCCGGCCCGTCGCGGCGAGACGCTGTCCATCGACGACTTCGTGCGGCTCTTGCGGCGATCGACCGAGTCGGCCGGCACCGCCCCCGCGCCCGGCCCGCCCGCGGCCGAACAGCAGCCGTCCCCGAGCTGACTGCAGTGTCTCCCGGGGCGGCGCTGCGTGTAGTCGGCCGGTCGCAGCGATAGTCTGCTGCGGTGGGTGACGATGACTGACGGCAATACCGCCGCCCAGTGGGTGCCCACCGGGTCGGTCACCGTCCGGGTGCCCGGGAAGGTCAACCTCTATCTGGCGGTCGGCGACCGCCGCGAGGACGGCTACCACGAGCTGACGACCGTCTTTCAGGCCGTCTCCCTGCTCGACGAGGTGACGGTCCGCAACGCCGACGTGCTCTCCCTCGAGCTCGTCGGGGAAGGCGCCGACAAACTGCCGACCGACGAGCGCAACCTCGCCTGGCAGGCCGCCGAACTCATGGCCGAGCACGTGGGCCGGGCGCCCGACGTCTCGATCATGATCGACAAGTCGATCCCGGTGGCCGGCGGGATGGCCGGCGGCAGCGCCGACGCGGCGGCCGTGCTGGTCGCTATGAACTCGCTGTGGGAGCTCAACGTGCCCCGCCGCGACCTGCGGATGCTCGCCGCGCGGCTGGGTAGCGACGTGCCTTTCGCGCTGCACGGCGGCACCGCGCTGGGAACCGGCCGCGGCGAGGAACTCGCCACGGTCTTGTCCCGGAACACCTTCCACTGGGTGCTGGCGTTCGCCGACGGCGAGCTGCTCACGCCGGCGGTGTTCGCCGAGCTGGACCGGCTGCGGGAGGCGGGGGACCCGCCGCGGCTTGCCGGGCCCGGACCGGTGTTGGCGGCACTGGCCGCGGGCGACGCCGAACAGTTGGCGTCCTTGCTGGGCAACGAGATGCAGGCCGCCGCGGTGAGCCTGCACCCGAAGCTGCGCCGCACCCTGCGCGCCGGGGTCGAGGCCGGTGCCTTGGCGGGCATCGTGTCCGGCTCCGGCCCGACGTGCGCCTTCCTGTGCTCCTCGGCGGCCTCGGCCGTCGACGTGGGTACCGAGGTGTCCGGCGCGGGCGTCTGCCGCACGGTGCGCGTCGCCAGCGGGCCGGTGGCTGGCGCGCGCGTGGTGCCTGCCCCCACCGAAGTGTGAAAATCGCCCCAAAACGCGCATTCGTTTGGGCTGTTCCCTAAGAGGAGTTTAAGATAATCCGCGGTGACGGGTAGCGCTGAGCACGAACACTTAACTTCGTCGTCCGCCGGGGTTTCCGGCGGACGACTGATACTTCGGGCCCACCGGCGTTTTCGTGGCCCGATTCGCGCCGATCGGATGGCCGGATGCCAGGCTGTCGACCCATCGCCGATTCGAGACCTAACTGCCGCCCGACTGTGTTTGCGTGCCTGCTCCCAAGCGTTACCCGGGGAGCGGAATATGAGATCCCGGGCGTTGTGGCGAGCGCCAGAACCGAGGAGGTTTGTGTGAGCAGGTTTACCGAGAAGATGTACCGCAATGCCCGCAACGCGACGACGGGCATGGTCACCGGTGAACCCCACGAGCCGGTCCGCCACACCTGGGGCGAGGTCCACGAGCGCGCCCGCCGCATCGCGGGCGGCCTCGCCGCCGCCGGTATCGGCCTGGGCGACGCGGTCGGCGTGCTGGCCGGCTTCCCGGTGGAGATCGCCCCGACCGCGCAGGGCCTGTGGATGCGCGGCGCCAGCCTGACGATGCTGCACCAGCCCACCCCGCGCACCGACCTGGCCGTGTGGGCCGAAGACACCATGAACGTCATCGGCATGATCGAGGCCAAGGCCGTCATCGTCTCCGAGCCCTTCCTGGTGGCCATCCCCGTGCTGGAGGAGAAGGGCATCAAGGTCCTCACCGTCGCCGACCTGCTGGCGTCGGATCCGATCGACCCCATCGAGGTCGGCGAGGACGACCTGGCGCTGATGCAGCTGACGAGCGGCTCCACCGGGTCTCCCAAGGCCGTCCAGATCACCCACCGCAACATCTACTCCAACGCCGAGGCGATGTTCATCGGCGCGCAGTACGACGTCGACAAGGACGTCATGGTCAGCTGGCTGCCCTGCTTCCACGACATGGGCATGGTCGGCTTCCTGACCATCCCGATGTACTTCGGCGCGGAGCTGGTCAAGGTCACGCCGATGGACTTCCTGCGCGACACGCTGCTGTGGGCCAAGCTCATCGACAAGTACAAGGGCACCATGACCGCGGCGCCCAACTTCGCCTACGCGCTGCTCGCCAAGCGGCTGCGCCGCAACGCCAAGCCCGGCGACTTCGACCTGTCCACCCTGCGGTTCGCCCTGTCGGGCGCCGAGCCGGTCGAGCCCGCCGATGTCGAGGATCTGCTCGACGCGGGCAAGCCGTTCGGCCTGCGGCCCTCGGCGATCCTGCCGGCCTACGGCATGGCCGAGACCACGCTGGCGGTGTCGTTCTCGGAGTGCAACGCCGGCCTGGTCGTCGACGAGGTCGACGCCGACCTGCTGGCCGCGCTGCGCCGGGCGGTGCCCGCCACCAAGGGCAACACCCGCAGGCTGGCCACGCTCGGCCCGCTGCTGCAGGACCTCGAGGCCCGCATCATCGACGAGAACGGCGACGTGATGCCGCCGCGCGGCGTCGGCGTCATCGAACTGCGCGGGGAGTCGCTGACGCCCGGCTACTTGACCATGGGCGGCTTCATCCCGGCGCAGGACGAGAACGGCTGGTATGACACCGGCGACCTCGGCTACATGACCGAGGACGGACACGTCGTGGTGTGCGGCCGCGTCAAGGACGTCATCATCATGGCGGGCCGCAACATCTATCCCACCGACATCGAGCGGGCCGCCGGACGTGTCGAGGGAGTGCGGCCCGGGTGCGCCGTCGCCGTGCGCCTGGACGCCGGCCACTCCCGCGAGACCTTCGCCGTCGCCGTCGAGTCCAACGCCTGGCAGGACCCGGCCGAGGTGCGTCGGATCGAGCACCAGGTCGCCCGCGAGGTGGTGGCCGAGGTCGACATGCGGCCGCGCAACGTGGTCGTGCTCGGGCCGGGCACCATCCCGAAGACACCGTCGGGCAAGCTGCGCCGGTCGCACTCCGCGACCCTGGTCACCTAGGGGCGGCCCTACCAGGCGTGGACGCGATTCTGCGCCGGCTCCAGCCCCAGCTCGATCAGCAACTCGGTGGCGTCGGCCGCCTGCTCGCAGATGGTGGGGACCTCGCCGCGCTCGGCGGCCGAGAAGTTCTCCAACACGAACGCCGCCGGGTCTTTGCGTCCCGGCGGCCGGCCGATACCGATGCGGACCCGCTGAAACTCCTTGGTGCCCAGCGCGGACGCCACCGAGCGCAGGCCGTTGTGGCCGCCCTCGCCGCCGCCGATCTTGAGCCGGATCCGGCCGAAATCGAGGTCGAGGTCGTCGTGGACGACGACGATGTCGGCCGGCGGCACCGAATAGAACTTCGCCAACGGCCCGACCTGGCGGCCGGACTCGTTCATGTAGCAGCGCGGCTTGGCGACCAGCACCGAGTGCCCCGCCAGCCGACCGCTGACCACGTCGGCCCCGGACCGCTTGTGCACCTTGAACTTCGAGCCCAACCGGTCGGCGAGCAGGTCGGCGACCATGAACCCGAGGTTGTGCCGGGTGCGGGCGTAGTTGTCTCCGGGGTTGCCCAGGCCGACCACCAGCAACGGCTCGGCCACGTTGCGATCCGCCTACTCGGACTCGCCCGCGGGCGCCTCGGCCTCGCCGGCCTCCTCTTCCGCCGGGGCGGCTTCGCCCCCGGCAACCTCGCCGGCGCCCTCTTCCTCGAGGTCCTCGGCGGTCGGCGCGACCACCACGTTGACCACCAGCGTCTCCGGGTCCGAGATCAGGTTGACGCCCCGCGGCAACTCGATCTGTCCGGCGGTGAACTGGGTGCCGGGCTCGGCGCCCTCCACCGACACCGTCAGCTGCTCGGGGATCGATAGGGCCTCGGCCTCGATCTCGATGGTGTTGGTGTCCTGGGTGACCAGCGTGCCGGGTTCGGCGTCGCCCTCGATGACGACGTTGACCTCCACGACCACCTTCTCGCCACGGCGCACGACCAGCAGGTCGGCGTGCTGAATGGTGCGGCGGATCGGGTGGATGTCGAGCGCCTTGGTCAGCGCCAGCTGTTCCTTGCCGTCGATGTCCAGGCTCAGCACCGCGTTGGTGCCGGCGTGGCGCAACACCGCCGCGAAGTCGTGGCCCGGCAACTCCAGGTGCTGCGGGTCGGCGCCGTGGCCGTAGAGGACGGCGGGAATCTTGCCTTCGCGGCGGGCTCGGCGGGACGCGCCCTTGCCGGTCTCGGTTCGTACCGTGGCGGTGAGTTGGTTGCCCGCGGACTTGGCCATCGTGTCGCTCCTGTGTGCTCGGTGCCTGAGTGTGGGGCACGGCCAGGGTCGCGACAGTTCGTCGGTCTCCGTCGATAACGGTGCTGGTTGCCCAGCCACCCTCGCCGTGACGCCCGGTCAGGTTAGCGCATGCGCACCTCAGAGCGGAAATTTGGTGCCGGTGAGCTGCTCGGATAGTTCCCACAGCGCCGTCGCCATCGCGCGGTCCTGTGCCCGCCGGCTGCGCCTGACCGGTTGGGTGCGGCCGGTCTGCCCGAATCGTGGCCCGACGAACGTGTCGCCCGGCAGGTCCTGCGACGCCGCGTACAGCGTCTGCCGGGCCCCGAAGTCGGCGTCGGTGGCGACGACCCGGGTGACCGCCGACATCATCGCGTCGCCCAGCCTGCGGCCCGAGGCCCCCTGCAGGTTGGTGTGCGAATAGCCGGGGTGGGCGGCCAGCGCGCGCAGCGCGGAACCTGCCCCGTCCAGGCGGCGCTGCAGCTCGCTGGTGAACAGCAGGTTGGCCAGCTTGGACTGGCTGTAGGCCAGCCAGGGCGAGTAGCGCCGCGTCTTCCAGTTCAGGTCGTCGAGGCTGATCCGGCCCGCCCAGTGCGCCATCGACGACACGGTGACCACCCGATCGGTGAGCTTGGGCAACAGCAGGTTGGTGAGCGCGAAATGCCCGAGGTGGTTGGTGCCGATCTGGCTTTCGAAGCCGTCGACGGTCTGCCGGTACGGGGCGGCCATGATGCCCGCGTTGTTGATCAGCACGTCGACCGTGTCGACCCCGTCGGCGAATTCGCGCACCGAAGAGAGGTTTTGCAGGTCGAGCGAGCGCACCTCGACCGGGCCCGTGCGGGAGTCCCTGATCTGCAGCGCGGCCTTCTCGCCCTTGCGGACGTCGCGGACGGCCATGATGAGCGTCGCGCCCCGCCGCGCCAGCTCCCCGGCGGTCACCGCGCCCAGGCCGCTGTTGGCTCCGGTGACGATCACGGTGCGCCCGGCGAACGAGGGCAGGTCTGCGGCGGTCCAGTTGGTCATGGTTGACGAGCCTAATCCGGCCACACCGTCATTCACTTCGCGGCGACGACGAACCCCCGCATGATCGCCTCGATGTCGGTGGACTGCGCGACCGCCTCGTTGGCGAGGTCGGTGATGGTGAGCTGAACCAGGTATCGCTGGTGAGCGGGCGAAGACCCGGTCGCGATGACGATCCGGTTGAAGCTGTGCAGCCGCGTGCCGTCCAGGTCATAGCTGCCCTGGATCATCGACGAAGGGAAGCCGTTGTAGGGCGTCGACGACGCGTCCAGCTGCTTGAAGTTCTCGAACAGCTGAGCGTCGTCGTTGCCGTGCTGGATCACCTGGGCCGCATCGAAATCGCCGCGCAGCAGGAACACCACGAGCCGGGCGGTCGGGTACTTGCCGCCCTTGGAGATCATCACGGTCTCAGGCGCGATGTGCGGATTGTTCGCCGCCGTCCAGCCCGGGGGCGTCGGGATCGAGACCGTGAGGTCGGGCAGGTTGCCCGGCGCCACTTGCTGGCCAGTCACGCCGATGTTCTGCAGATACTGCGACAGGGGTACGGGCTTTTCCACCCTCGTCGTGGTGGTCGTGGTGGTCGGAGTCGTCGACCAGATCGATGAATAGTCAGGAGATTTCGGTCCGCATGCCACTGCCGGCAGGGTCAGCGCCATGGCCGTGATCGCACACGCACGTCTCACAGAATCTCGCGGACCTGCTCGACCGGCCGGGCCAGCCGGGTGCCCTTCGGTGTGACGACGAACGGCCGCTCGATCAGGATCGGATGCTCGGCCATCGCGTCGAGCAACTGGTCGTCGGTCGCATCGGCCAGATCGAGCTCGGCGTACAGCGATTCCTTCTTGCGCACCGCGGTCCGCACGTCGATCTCCGAATCCTTGATCATGCGAGCCAGCTCCGCGCGCGACGGCGGGGTCTTCAGGTATTCGACGATCTTCGGCTCAAAACCGTTGTCGCGCAACAGGTCCAGCGTTTTACGGGAGGTGCTGCACCGGGGGTTGTGGTAGATGACGGCCTCGGCGGGCTGTGCAGCCATCTAGGCGTCCCCGTCGAACAGCCCCGTCACGGAGCCGTTTTCGAAGACGGCGCGAATGGTGCTGGCCAACAGCGGCGCGATGGACAAAACCGTGAGCTGGGGGAAACGCTTCTCCTCGCCGATCGGCAGCGTGTTGGTGACGATCACCTCCCGCGCGCCGGACGCGGCGAGCCGCTCGGCGGCCGGGTCGGACAGCACGCCGTGGGTGGCCGCGATGATCACGTCACCGGCGCCCTCGTCGCGCAGCAACTTGACCGCGCCGGCGATGGTGCCGCCGGTGTCGATCATGTCGTCGATGAGCACGCAGGTCCTGCCCTGCACTTCGCCGACGACCCGGTTGGACACCACCTGGTTGGGCACCCGCGGGTCACGGGTCTTATGAATGAAGGCGAGGGGAACGCCACCTAATGCGTCGGCCCACTTCTCGGCGATGCGCACCCGGCCCGAGTCGGGGGAGACGACCACCATGTTGCCGTCCGGGTAGTTGTCGCGGATGTACCCGGTCAGCAGGTTCTGGGCGCGCATGTGGTCGACCGGCCCGTCGAAGAACCCCTGGATCTGGTCGGTGTGCAGGTCGACGGTCACGATCCGGTCGGCGCCCGCGGTCTTGAGCAGGTCGGCGACCAGCCGCGCCGAGATCGGTTCGCGGCCGCGATGCTTCTTGTCCTGCCGGGCGTAGGGGTAGAACGGCATCACCGCGGTGATCCGCTTGGCGCTGCCCCGCTTGAGCGCGTCGATCATGATCAGCTGTTCCATCAGCCAGTCGTTCACCGGCGCCGGGGCCGACTGCAGGACGAAGGCGTCGCAGCCGCGGACCGACTCGTGGAACCGCACGAAGATCTCGCCGTTGGCGAACTCGCGCGCCGTCTGAGCGGTGACGTGGACGTCGAGCTCCTTTGCCACCTGCTCGGCCAACTCCGGGTGCGCACGGCCGGAGAAGAGCATCAGGTTCTTGCGGTTGTCGGTCCAGTCGTGGCTCAACGCACTGCCCTCGCCGTTCGGATCAAAAGTGGATGGCCAATCGTACGTAGCGAATCGTACGGAAAAGTGGCCGGGTTACCAGAAACCGACATCACGGTGTCTGTTCGGGCTCGGATTTCTCTTCGACGGCCTGTGCCGCCTTCTCGGCCGCCTCGGCGGCCGCGCTGCCCGGTCGTTTGCGCTGCACCCAGCCCTCAATGTTGCGCTGTGGGCCCGCGGACACGGCCAGCGCGCCCGGCGGGACGTCGTCGCGGACCACGGTTCCCGCGCCGGTGTACGCCCCGTCGCCGACCGTCACCGGGGCGACGAACATGGTGTCCGACCCGGTGCGCACGTGCGAGCCGACGGTGGTGCGGGCCTTGGACGTGCCGTCGTAGTTGACGAAGACGCTCGACGCCCCGATGTTGCTGTGTTCGCCGATGTCGGCGTCCCCGACGTAGGTCAGGTGCGGAACCTTGGTGCCGGTGCCGATCGTGGAGTTCTTGGTCTCGACGAACGCCCCGAGCTTGCCTTCGTCGCCCAGCACGGTGCCGGGCCGCAGGTAGGTGAACGGGCCGACCGTGGCCCCAGTGCCGATCGATGACGACGTGCCATGCGTGCGCACCACCGACGCGCCGTCGCCGACCGTGACGTCGGTGAGTGTGGTGTCGGGGCCGACGACGCAGTGGCTCCCGACCTGGCTGCGCCCCAGCAGCTGCGTGCCCGGGTGGATGACGGTGTCGCGCCCGATCGTGACGTCGACGTCGATCCAGGTGGTCGCCGGGTCGACGATGGTCACCCCGGCCATCTGATGGGCGGCCACGATGCGGCGGTTGAGCTCGGCGCCCAGTTGCGCCAGCTGCACGCGGTTGTTGACGCCGGCGACCAGGGCGCTGTCGTCGACGTGCTGGGCCTGGATGGCCCGCCCGTCCCCGCGCAGGATCGAGATGACGTCGGTCAGGTAGAGCTCATGCTGGGCGTTGTCGGAGCTCAGCCGGCTCAGCGCGGAGCGCAACGCCGCGACGTCGAAGGCGTACACCCCGGCGTTCACCTCGCGGATTTCCCGCTGGGACGGGGTCGCGTCGGCGTGTTCCACGATCGCGGTGACCTCGTTGTCCTGGGTGCGCAGGATGCGGCCGTAACCGGTGGGGTCGTCCAGGGTCGTGGTGAGCACGGTCGCGGCGGCAGGCCCGGCGTTGTGCGTCGCGATCAGGCCCGCCAGGGTGTCGGGGTCCAGCAGCGGCGTATCGCCGGAGGTCACGACGACCACGCCGGCGTAGTCGTCGGGCAGCGCGGACAGGCCGCAGCGGACCGCGTGACCGGTGCCCAGCGGCCGGTCCTGCAGGGCGACCTCGATGCCGCGGCCCAGGGCGTCGGCCCATTCGGCCACCAGCGGTGCGATGCGCTGATGGTCGTGGCCCAGGACCACGACCAGGTGCTGCGGCGCGACCTTGGTGATGGCGTGCAGCAGGTGGGACAGCATGCTGCGCCCGCCGATCTCGTGCAGAACCTTGGGGGTGTCCGACCGCATCCGGGTGCCGGGCCCGGCCGCGAGCACCAGGACCGCGGTATCACCACGAGACGCCATCAACTCTCCTCACCCCCGGCGGGGACGTCGCGTCCATAGGACGACACGCCGTCAAGCGTTGCACTTCATCCGCGCTGGAGGCAAAGAGATCCACGCTGGAGGCAAAGAGCCGTGCTCCGTCGCCAGGACTCGAACCTGAACTATCTGAACCAAAATCAGAGGTGCTGCCGATTACACCACGACGGACCGGGCGGCAGACCGCGCCAACCCAAGACTTTAGACGGTGTGCGGGCCGACCGCGGCGCCGAGGGAAAGACCGGCTGTTCGGGCCCGGCGACGCTATACGCTGATTGACGTGGCTGTTCTCGATAAGGAGCCGGACAAGGAGGTGCGCGCGCCGCGCGCGCGGATGACCGGCAGCGAGCGCCGACAGCAACTCATCGGCATCGCACGCTCGCTGTTCGCCGAACGCGGCTACGAGGGCACCTCGATCGAGGAGATCGCGTTGCGCGCCAACGTGTCCAAGCCGGTCGTCTACGAACATTTCGGCGGCAAGGAGGGGCTGTACGCCGTGGTCGTCGACCGGGAGATGTCGGCGTTGCTGGACGGCATCACGTCGTCGCTGACCAACAACCGGTCCCGGGTGCGGGTCGAGCGGGTCGCGCTGGCGCTGCTGACCTATGTCGAGGAGCGCACCGACGGCTTCCGGATCATGATCCGCGACTCGCCGGCCGCGATCAGCTCCGGCACCTACTCCAGCCTGCTCAACGACGCCGTCAGCCAGGTCAGTTCCATCCTGGCCGGCGACTTCGCGCGTCGCGGCCTGGACCCGGAGCTGGCGCCGCTGTACGCGCAGGCGCTGGTGGGCTCGGTGTCGATGACGGCGCAGTGGTGGCTCGACACCCGCGAGCCCAAGAAAGAAGTGGTCGCCGCGCACCTGGTCAACCTGATGTGGAACGGGCTGACCCATCTGGAGGCCGACCCCAGGCTGCAGGACCAGTAGGGACTCGGCCCGGCGGGTTCATGCGGTCAGCGTCACACCCACCGCGACGACGGGCCGGGGGAAATGCTCTGCGGCGCAGGCCTCGTCGAGCGCGTCCTCGATGATGGCGGCCAGCTCGTCGGCACCGGGTTCCGATCCGCCCACGACGTAGGGGTCGGCCTGGTCACCGCCCAAGTGAAGTTCGGTGAGGATGATGTCGTGCCGGGCGCGGACGTCCGCCATGGCGGCAATCGTCCGGCGGATCGCCTCGTCGTAGCGGGCCAGGGCGCCGGCCTGGGCGGCCGAAGGATCCGGCCGGCAGTGCAGGCCCACCAGGTCGAACGTGGTGCGCGCCGGCCCACGCCGCGCCGGGCCGGCGACGTGGGGAGCCTCGATGGGCGAGTCCAGCACGATGCGCCCGACGCCGGCGCCCACCGCGTCGCGCAACAACTCGGGCGATCCTGGGTGCGCGACGATGCGTACCGGGTCCGTCCCCGCGGCGAGGGCGGCCGCCAGCTCGCCGTCCGAGCGGACGCCGATGCCGAGGCCCTGTTCGCGTACGAAGCGCGCGACCCCGGTGGTCAGCGGCGACCGGCCGAAGTAGACGACGCGCGCACCCCGCAGCGCTTTGCGCCAACGGCGGGCGCGCTCCCGGAAATCGGCCTCGTCGGCCACGCCGGCCGGGGCGTGGCGTCCGGCGCCGGCGCACAGCGGGGGCGCCGCGTCACCGATGGACGGCAGCATGTCCAGCAATGTCATGAATACAACGTGCGCCCGCGGTGAGCCGTCTCCCCTGATCCTTACGATCCCTTGACGGCGCCGGGCTCGAAATTGACGAATCTTGGCGCCCCTAGAATGGATTCATCATGACCGCACCGGGGCGTGCTCGCCCAGAACCCCCGATCGCGGGGCTCGTTGAATTGGCGCTCACCGCGCCGACCTTCCAGCAGCTGATCGAAAGCGCGGCCGAACGACCGGCCGAGCTTCGCCTGGTGGGTCCAGCCAGCGCACGGTTGTTCGTCGCCAGTGCGCTGGCGCGGTCGGGTCCTTTGCTGGTAGTCACCGCGACCGGGCGCGAAGCCGATGACCTGACCGCCGAGCTGCGCGGCGTCTTCGGCGACGCCGCGGCGTCCTTCCCGTCCTGGGAGACCCTGCCGCACGAGCGGCTCTCACCGGGCGTCGACACCGTCGGCGCCCGGTTGACCGTGCTGCGCCGGCTGGCCCACCCCGACGACGCCAGGCTGGGTCCGCCACTAGGGGTGGTGGTGACGGCGGTGCGCTCGCTGCTGCAGCCGATGACGCCGCAGCTGGGGCTGGTCGAGCCGGTCACCTTGAGCGTGGGGCAGGAGATCGCCTTCGAGGATGTGGTCGCCCGGCTGGTCGAGCTGGCCTACACCCGGGTCGACATGGTGGGCCGACGGGGCGAGTTCGCCGTCCGTGGCGGAATTCTCGACGTCTTCCCGCCCACCGCCGAGCACCCTGTCCGCGTCGAGTTCTGGGGCGACGAGGTCAGCGAGATGCGGATGTTCGCCGTCGCCGACCAGCGTTCGATTCCCGAGATCGAGGTCGACACGGTCATCGCGGTGGCCTGCCGCGAACTGCTGCTGACCGACGACGTCCGCGCACGGGCCGCCGCGCTGGCCGCCCGGCATTCGGGCGCCGAGCCCGCCATCACCGGCAGCAGCGCCTCCATGCCGTCGACCGCGATACCCTCGGCCAGCTTGGCCAGCATGTCGGTGACGCTGCCGG
>NZ_LZJM01000110.1:0-587 GCF_001667665.1 Mycobacterium sp. E342 | reverse complement strand
TGTTGGGGCCCCGATGGGCAGCTGCGCTATGTGGGCCGCGTCGATGAGCAGGTCAAAATCCGTGGGTATCGCATCGAATTGGGTGAAATCCGCACCGCCCTGGCCAATGTGGATGGGGTGGATCAGGCGGTGGTGATTGCCCGCGAGGACCACCCCGGCGATAAGCGCCTGATCGGCTATGTCACGCAATCCGGTTCGGGGATCGTGGATCCGGTCGCGATCCGCAGCCAGCTCGCGGATCGGCTGCCCGCCTATATGGTGCCGGCCGCGATTGTGGTGCTCGACGCTCTGCCGTTGACGGTCAATGGCAAGCTCGACACCCGCGCCCTACCCGCCCCCGACTACACCGGTGCTCCTTATCGCGCCCCGGCCAGTCTGGCCGAGGAGATGTTGGCGGGCATTTATGCGCAAGTCCTTGGGCTGGAGCGGGTGGGGGTGGAGGACTCGTTTTTCGAGTTGGGTGGGGATTCGTTGTCGGCGATGCGTCTGATCGCCGCCATCAACACCGGCTTGGATGCTGACTTGTCGGTGCGGGCGGTGTTTGAGGCGCCCACCATCGCCCAGTTGGCACCCCGCATCCAGGCCGG
>NZ_LZJM01000109.1:0-15393 GCF_001667665.1 Mycobacterium sp. E342 | reverse complement strand
AAATGCCTTCGCCTGGATCGTCAGCGTCGGCCCTCCCGGGCCACGGCGACCGCGCTCGTGCCGCTGCCGGATGGCGCCCGGGTCATCCTGGTCGCCGACACCACACAAACCACGCAGGTGACGCAACAACTGCGGGCGCTGATGATCGGCGCGGGCGTGGTGACCCTGTTGGCCGCCGCACTGTTGCTGGCGGCGGTCAGCCGGGTGGCACTGCGCCCACTGGACCGGCTGACGGCGCTGGCCAACGACATCCGGACCGGTGATCGCGGTCGGCGGCTGCGCCCCGACCGCCCCGATACCGAATTAGGCCGGGCCGCAGGCGCTTTCGACGGGATGCTGGACGCCTTGGAGGATTCCGAACGCCGGGCCCAGCGGGCCGCCGACGCGGCCCAGCGCGCCGAGACGGCAACCCGGCGCTTCATGGTCGACGCCGCCCACGAGCTGCGCACCCCGATCGCCGGGATGCAGGTCGCCGCCGAACAACTCGTCAACAGCGCCTCCCAGGAGGGCGACGACGCAGCAGACGGTCAATATCGCCGGGCCAGCCTGTTGCTGTCCGACGCGCGGCGCGCCGGGCGGCTCGTCTCCGACATGCTCGATCTGAGCCGCATCGACGCGGGCCTGCCGTTGGACACCCGTGACATCGACCTGGCCGCGATCGCCGACACCGAAGCCGAGCGGGCCGCGATGCTGGCGCCGCAACTGACCATCAGCCGCACGGGCGCCACCGAGCTGCATCTGGACGCGGACCCCACCCGGATCGCGCAGATCCTGTCCAACCTGCTCGACAACGCCCGCCGCTACACCCCGCCCGGGGGAGCCATCACGGTCGACGTGCGCGGGCGCACCGACGCCGCTGAGGTGACCGTCACCGATAGCGGCCCGGGCATTCCCGACGACGATCGCGAGCGGATCTTCGAACGGCTGGTGCGCCTGGACGCCGGCCGTGCCCGCGATCACGGCGGCGCCGGGCTGGGCCTGCCGATCGCCCGGGCGCTGGCGCGTGCCCACGGGGGCGAGCTGGTGTGTCTGCCGCACGACGGCGGGGCGAGGTTCCGGCTCACGCTGCCGCTCGCCGCGGCGGTGGAACAAGACCGGTGAACGGTGGCCGCCCCGGGCGAGGCGGCCACCGCTCGACATGGCTGCGCCGTCAGAATCCCGGCGGCGGCCGGAATGGGTCGCCGGGGCCCGGGGGCGGCGGCCCACCAGGACCACCCGGCCCAATCGGCGCACCCGGCCCACCCGGTCCCGGTGGCCCGCCGAATGGCAGGCCCGGCGGATGCGGCGATCCCGGCTGCCCCGGCGGCGGTGGCGGGGGCGGATCCGCGCTCGCCACCGCGGCGCCGAAGCCGGCCGCGGCCGCCCCGAGGGCTCCCGCGAGCAAGGACCCGGCGATGAGTTGGTTGATCTTCACTCGGCCCATCTCTCCTCTCTGTCCGGCGGCGCACTCAACCACGGGTAGACCCGCGGATCGCCGCGATCCGCGACAGTAGGAAGTCAGCCTGAAGCCAGCCTGAAGAAGCTCAGCCGGACGCGGTTTGCGCGGTCACGGCGGTGAGGCCCCACTTGTCCAGCCAGGGCTGGACGAGTTCGGCGACCGAGAATTTCGCCGGCGCGGAGCACCGGGGCATGGGCGTGTCGGGGTCGCCCCCGCGGATCAGGATGCCGACTGCGCGCACGGTGCCGTCGCCTTGCTTGAGATACACCGGGCCGCCGGAATCGCCGCATTGGCCGGGCGCCAGGAACACGACCTTGCTGTCGGTGATTTCCGTGACCTGTCCGCAGGTTGCCTCGCCGGTGCCGATGCCGAATTTGCAGAGTTCCTGGCCGGTTTGCAGGTTGGTGGCGACGCCGGCGACGGGCAGGGCGGCCCCGACAGCGGGATTGCGGGGAACGTTGTCCCCGGTGAGCACGATGAGGCCGATGTCGTGCTGTTCGTTGTGGACGCCCTCGCTGACCGTCTGGGTGAACGTGCCCAGGGTCGCGTAGGGCAGGACCCCGCCCAGGTTCATCGTCACCTTGCTGGCCTCGCCGGGCCGGTTGCAGTGGCCGGCGGTCAGGACGCCGGGCAGGCCCGTGCTGGTGCGCACTAAAAACCCTGCGGTGCAGCCCATCCCGCCCGTCCCGTCGGCGTACTCGACGTAGATGCCCGCACCGGGCCCGACGGCGCTCGACGCGGGCAGATCGATCGGCGACAGGAGTGGCGGCGGGGAGGGGTGAGGGCTCGGGGCGATGGTCTTCGGTAGCAGGTTCACCGCGGCGAGGAGGGCGGTCGCGCAGCACAGCGACGCGATCACCAGCAACGCGGAATGCGTCCTCGAACGTTGCTGCAGCGGGTATGACACGTGGGTTCCGGCCACCAGCCCCCCTTTGAGCGCGCGATGCCGGTAGGTACCGCACGCCCCAGCTTGCCAGCTTTTGGCCGTTCAAATGTGGCGATTAGCCAGATATTTCGCGCGAGCCGCTCAGCTGATGGTGGCCGGCTCGGGGGAGGGCTCGTCACCGACGGAACTGTGCGCGCGGTGATGGTGGCGGCGGTAGTGGCGGATCTCGATGACCAGGCCCGTCAGACCCAGCGTCGCCGTGCACACCGACACCAGATACAGCAGCGAGCTGGGGTGGCCGGCGAGCGCGTCGCCGAGGATCACGACGGCGGCGGTGCCGGGCAACAGGCCGCCAAGGGTAGCCAGCGTGTACGGCAGCACCCGCACGGTCGAGGCGCCGGCGGCGTAGTTGATCGCGGAGAACGGGACGGCAGGAATCAGCCGCAGTGACAAGATGGCCAGCCAGCCCCGTTGCCGCAACCGCTCGTCCACCGTGTCGATCGACCGGTGACGGACCAGGCGGTTCAGCCGCCACCCGGCGGCGCGGACCAGCAGCAGCGCGATCACCGCGCTCGCGGTGCTGGCGACCACCGCGATCGCCACCCCCATCAGCGGGCCGAACAGCAGCCCGGCCGCCAGGGTGAACGCGGTGCGCGGGACCGGCACCACGGTCGCGACGACGTGCGCCGCCAGGAAGGCCAACGGGAACCACGGCCCGACGGACTCCGCCCAGTCGCGCATCTGCACCGGCGTGGGCAGCGGCAGCCAGGACGCCGCCGCGATCAGGAGTGTGATACCGACCACTGTGGCGATCGCCCGGGGCCGCGACAGCAGACGCGCGGCGGCGCCCAGCGCGCCGGCGAGGTCGCGCAAGGTCCGGTTGATTCTGCAGGTGGCGGAAGCCGTCACGCCTTCAAAGGTTACGGGCCGCAGATGAATAACTCGTATCCCGAGGCTGGCGTTTCATCGGCGGCCAATCCCACCCTCCGGGCCGCGCGGTTTTCTGCCGACCGGCCCGATCAATTAGCCTCATTAGCAAGTCGCAGGCCCCATTTGCTGGCAAAAAAGGGAGCAATCGGTGTCCATTGATGTACCCGAACTCGCCGAACTGGAACAGGTTCGCGGGCGTTGGCGCAGTGCGGTCGCCGGAGTGCTGTCGAAGAGCACCCGGAAGGACCCCGAGGAACTCGGCGAGCAGCCCGAGCGCCTGCTGGAAACTCCGACCTACGACGGCATCGCCGTCCGGGCGCTGTACACGGCGTTGGACGAGCTGCCGGAACCGCCGTTGCCGGGCGAGTGGCCCTATGTGCGGGGCGCCGACGCGCTGCGCGACGTCAAATCCGGCTGGCGGGTGGCCGAGGCGTTCCCGGCCGACCGCGTCGCCGGGGTCACGGCCAAGGACGTCAACTCCGCGGTGCTCGAGGCGCTCGGCAACGGGGCCAGCGCGCTGATGCTGCGCGTGGGGGAGTCCGGCCTGACCGTCGACCAGCTCGAGGACGCCCTGGAGGGCGTGCACCTGAGCATGGCGCCGGTGATCGTCGACGCGGGCGCCGACTACTCCGCAGCCGCCGACGTCATGCTGGCGATGGCCACCCGGGTGGAAGCCGACCAGCGCGAACTGCTTTCGATCGACCTGGGCGGCGACCCGCTCACCGCGGTGCTCAGCGAGCGTCCCGCGCCGACGCTCGACGAGGTCGTCACGGTCGCGCAGCGCGCGGCCGGTGAGCGCGGCGTGCGTGCCGTCACCGTCGACGGGCCGGCCTTCCACAACCTCGGCGCCAACGCGACGTGGGAGCTGGCCGGCACCCTCGCCGCCGGCGTGGTCTACCTGCGACGGCTCACCGAGTCGGCCACGTCGGTCGGCGACGCGCTGCGGCAGATCAGTTTCCGGCTGGCCGCCGACGACGACCAGTTCGTGACGCTCGCCAAGATGCGGGCCGTGCGTCAGCTGTGGGCGCGGGTCGCCGAGGTCGTCGGCGACCCGGACGGCGGCGCCGTCACCGTGCACGCGGAAACGTCGCTGCCGATGATGACCCAGCGCGACCCGTGGGTGAACATGCTGCGTTGCACGCTGGCCGCCTTCGGCGCCGGCGTCGGCGGCGCCGACACCGTGCTGGTGCTGCCCTTCGACGTGGCGATCCCGGGCGGCTTCCCCGGCACGGCGAGAAGCTTCGCGCGCCGGATCGCCCGCAACACCCAGCTGCTGCTCCTGGAGGAGTCCCACGTCGGCCGGGTGCTGGATCCCGCCGGCGGCTCGTGGTACGTCGAGGACCTCACCGCGCGGCTCGCGGAGCAGGCCTGGGTGCTCTTCCAGGCCGTCGAGGCGCGCGGCGGTTTCGTCGAGGCGCGCGACTACATTGCCGAGCAGATCGCCGAGGTCGCGCAGCGGCGCGCCGACGACATCGCGCATCGTCGCACCGCGATCACCGGCGTCAACGAATTCCCGAATCTCACCGAACCCGCTCTGCCGCAGGATGCTTCGTCGGGCACCCCCCTGGCCGCCGGCCACCTGCAGCGCTACGCCGCCGCATTCGAGGCGCTGCGCGATCGCTCCGATGCCTACCTGGCCCGCGCCGGCGCACGCCCGCAGGCGCTGCTGCTTCCGTTGGGCCCGCTGGCCGAGCACAACATCCGGGCCACCTTTGCCGCCAACCTGCTGGCGTCGGGCGGCATCGAGGCCGTCAACCCGGGAACGGTCGACGCGACCACGGTCGCCAAGGCCGTCGCCGACGCCGGATCGCCGGGCGTTGCGGTGATCTGCGGCACCGACAAGCGCTACCAGGACGAGGCCGCGGCGATCGTCGAGGCGGCCCGGGCCACCGGTGTGTCGAGGGTCTACCTGGCCGGGCCGGAGAAGGCGGTGGGTGACGCCGAGCAGCGGCCCGACGAATTCCTGACCGCGAAAATCGATGCGGTCGAAGCCCTTTCGAACCTGCTCACTCGACTGGGAGCGTAGCCACGATGACCACCACCGCACCTGTGATCGGTAACTTCGCCGAGGTCCCGCTCAACGCGGACCGTCCGCCGGCTCCGCCCACCGAGGCGGCCGTCGAAAAGCACGTCGCCGCGGCCGCGGCGGCGCACTGGTACACGCCCGATCAGCTCGACTGGCACACCCCGGAAGACATCACCGTCAAACCTGTGTACATCGGCGCCGACCGAGCCGCCGCGGTGGCCGACGGTTACCCGCTGAACACCTTCCCCGGCGAGCCGCCCTTCCTGCGCGGCCCGTATCCCACGATGTACGTCAACCAGCCGTGGACCATCCGCCAGTACGCGGGTTTCTCCACCGCGGCCGAATCCAACGCGTTCTACCGCCGCAACCTGGCGGCCGGCCAGAAGGGCCTGTCGGTGGCCTTCGACCTGGCCACCCACCGCGGATACGACTCCGACCATCCCCGCGTCCAGGGGGACGTCGGAATGGCCGGCGTGGCAATCGATTCCATTCTGGACATGCGGCAGCTGTTCGACGGCATCGACCTGTCGACGGTGAGCGTGTCGATGACCATGAACGGTGCCGTGCTTCCGATCCTGGCGCTGTATGTGGTGGCCGCCGAGGAGCAGGGCGTGCCGCCCGAGAAGCTGGCGGGCACCATCCAGAACGACATCCTCAAAGAGTTCATGGTGCGCAACACCTACATCTATCCGCCCAAGCCGTCGATGCGGATCATCTCCGACATCTTCGGCTACACCAGCGCGAAGATGCCTAAGTTCAACTCCATCTCGATCTCCGGCTATCACATCCAAGAGGCCGGTGCCACAGCCGATTTGGAGTTGGCCTACACGCTGGCCGACGGCGTCGACTACATCAAGGCCGGCCTGGACGCCGACCTGGACATCGACAAGTTCGCGCCGCGGCTGTCGTTCTTCTGGGGCATCGGGATGAACTTCTTCATGGAGGTCGCCAAGCTGCGGGCCGGCCGGCTGCTGTGGAGCGAGCTCGTCTCCCAGTTCAACCCGAAGAACACCAAATCGCTTTCGCTGCGCACACATTCGCAGACCTCGGGCTGGTCGCTGACCGCGCAGGACGCCTTCAACAACGTCGCACGCACCTGCATCGAGGCGATGGCCGCGACCCAGGGGCACACCCAGTCGCTGCACACCAACGCCCTCGACGAGGCGCTGGCGCTGCCCACCGACTTCTCCGCACGGATCGCGCGTAACACCCAGCTGCTGCTGCAGCAGGAGTCGGGCACCACCCGGCCCATCGATCCCTGGGGCGGCTCGTATTACGTGGAGTGGCTGACCCATCGGCTCGCGCAGCGGGCCCGGGCCCACATCGCCGAGGTCGCCGAGCACGGCGGCATGGCCCAGGCCATCAGCGAGGGCATCCCCAAGCTGCGCATCGAGGAGGCGGCCGCGCGCACCCAGGCCCGCATCGACTCGGGGATCCAGCCGGTGATCGGCGTGAACAAGTACCAGGTCGAAGAGGACCAAGAGGTCGAGGTGCTCAAGGTCGAGAACAGCCGGGTGCGCGCCGAACAGCTGGCCAAGCTCTCCGAACTGCGGGCCAGCCGCGACCAATCCGCGGTCGAGGCCGCCCTGGCAGAGCTGTCCCGGGCGGCCGCGGCGCACGGGCGCGCCGGGGCGGACGGTCTGGGTAATAATCTGCTGGCGCTGGCGATCAACGCCGCCCGGGCCAAGGCGACAGTCGGGGAGATCTCCGACGCGCTGGAAAAGGTATACGGGCGGCACCAGGCGGAGATCCGCACCATCGCCGGCGTGTACCGCGACGAAGCCGGAAAGGCCACCAACATCGCCACCGCCACCGAACTGGTCGAGAAGTTTGCCGAGGCCGACGGCCGCCGGCCCAGAATTCTGGTGGCGAAGATGGGCCAGGACGGTCACGACCGCGGCCAGAAGGTGATCGCGACGGCCTTCGCCGACCTCGGGTTCGACGTGGACGTCGGCTCTCTGTTCTCCACGCCGGAGGAGGTGGCCCGGCAGGCAGCCGACAACGACGTGCACGTCGTGGGGGTCTCGTCGCTGGCCGCCGGTCACCTGACGCTGGTGCCCGCGCTGCGCGAGGCGCTCGCCGAGGTGGGACGGCCCGACATCATGATCGTGGTCGGCGGGGTGATCCCGCCCGGCGACTTCGACGAGCTGTATGCGGCCGGGGCCGCGGCCATCTTCCCGCCCGGGACCGTGATCGCCGACGCCGCGATCGGCCTGCTGCACAAGCTGGCCGATCGGCTGGGTTACACGCTCGACTAGATGGGGTCCCGCAAGAGCGACACCGTCGACGAGCTCGCCAAGGCCGTTCGCGGTGGCGACCGCGCGGCGCTGCCGCGGGCCATCACGCTGCTGGAATCCACCCGCGCCGACCACCACGAGAAGGCGCAGCGGCTGCTGCTCGAGCTGACGCCGGACTCGGGCAACGCCCACCGCGTCGGCATCACCGGGACACCCGGGGTGGGGAAGTCCACCACCATCGAGGCGCTCGGCATGCACCTGATCGAGCGGGGCCATCGGGTCGCGGTGCTGGCGGTCGACCCGTCGTCGACGCGCACCGGTGGGTCGATCCTGGGCGACAAGACCCGGATGGCGCGCCTGGCGGTGCACCCGGACGCGTACATCCGGCCGTCGCCGACGTCGGGCACCCTGGGCGGCGTGGCAAAGGCCACGCGCGAGACGGTGGTGCTGTTGGAGGCCGCCGGTTTCGACGTGATCATCATCGAGACCGTCGGCGTCGGCCAGTCCGAGGTGACGGTGGCCAACATGGTCGACACGTTCGTCCTGCTGACCCTGGCGCGCGGCGGCGATCAGCTGCAGGGCATCAAAAAGGGTGTGCTGGAGCTGGCCGACATCGTGGTGGTGAACAAGGCCGACGGGGAGCACCTCGCGGAGGCCCGGGTGGCCGCCCGCGAACTGTCGTCGGCGATCAGGCTGATACACCCCCGTGAAACGCTGTGGCGGCCGCCGGTTCTGACGATGAGCGCGATGGAGGGGACCGGCCTGGAGGAATTGTGGGAAACCATCGAACGTCATCGTCAGGTGCTCACCGAGGCCGGTGAGTTCGAGGCGCGCCGGCGCGCCCAGCTCGTCGACTGGACGTGGCAGATGGTGCGCGACACCGTCTTGGACCGGGTGTTGTCCAACCCGAAGGTGCGGACGATGCGCGCCGACGTCGAGCGCCGGGTCAAGGCCGGGGAGCTGACCCCGGCGCTGGCCGCTGAGCAAATATTGACGGCCGCGTCAGACTAACGGATAGGTAAACAATCTAGATTTCGCTCCGGCGGGGTGTGAAATCGAAGTAAATTCGAAAGCGTGACGGTGGAAACCCGAGTCGATCGCCGCGCGGTCCCTGTCCACGATGACCATGACGCAGGTCATCGTGTGTCCGGCGCGGCGGACTCACACTTTGGATGCGTCGTTCGCAGCTTTTCGACCATGTTCCCGGCCCGCCGGTTCGGCGGCGGCGCCCTTGCGGTGTATCTCGACGGCCAACCCGTCGTCGACGTCTGGACCGGGTGGTCCGACCGGGGCGGCCACCGGCCGTGGTCGGCCGACAGCGCGCCGATGGTGTTCTCGGCGACCAAGGGAATGGCCGCCACCGTGATTCACCGGCTCGCCGACCGCGGGCTGATCGACTACGAGGCGCCCGTCGCGGAGTACTGGCCGGAATTCGGGGCCAACGGCAAGGCGAAGCTCACCGTGCGCGACGTGATGAGGCACGCCGCCGGCCTGTCGGGCCTGCGCGGCGCCCGCAGCGAAGACCTGCTGGACCACGTCTTGATGGAAGAGCGGCTGGCAGCGGCGGCGCCCGGGCGGCTGCTGGGCAAGTCGGCCTATCACGCGCTGACCTTCGGCTGGCTGATGTCCGGCCTCGCCCGGGGCGTGACCGGGAAGGGCATGCGGGTGCTGATCCGCGAGGAGCTCGCCGAGCCGCTGGGCACCGACGGGCTGTACCTGGGGCGCCCGCCGGCCGGGGCGCCGACGCGGGTCGCCGAGATCATCGCTCCACAGAACCTCGTGCGGAACCCGCTGCTGAGCTGCGTGACACGCAAGGTGGCCAACGAGCTGTCCGGGGGATTCCGGTCCATGTACTTCCCGGGCATGGTCGCCGCCGTGCAGGGCAACACGCCGCTGCTGGACGCCGAGATCCCGGCCGCCAACGGGGTGGCGACGGCCCGCGGGCTGGCGCGGATGTACGGGGCGATCGCCAACGGCGGCGAGGTCGACGGCATCCGGTTCCTGTCCAAGGAGATGGTCGCCGGCCTGACCGGTCGACGCAGCCTGCGCCCAGACCGAAACCTGTTCATGCCGTTGGCCTTCCACCTGGGCTACCACAGCCTGCCCATCGGCAACGTGATGCCCGGATTCGGCCATGTGGGCCTCGGTGGGTCGCTCGGCTGGACCGATCCGGCGAGCGGGTTGGCGTTCTCTCTGGTTCACAACCGGCTGCTGACGCCGTTCGTGATGACCGACCACGCGGCGTTCGTCGGCCTGTACGCGCTGATCCGCAACGCCGCCGAGAAGGCTCGCAAACGCGGCTTCGAACCGGTGACGGAATTCGGGGCGCCGTACTTCGAGCCGGGGGCCGTCGCGGGCTGACCCGGCAAACAACCGCGCACGGTTGCGCGGGCCGCGCTCAAGCACGGCATCGCGGTGGCAGGCACTGAAAAGGTCCAGCTCAGCGGGCTTCTAAGCGGTCCGATTAATGCCCGGTCAACGGGGTCTTTACAAAGTTGACATGCGTTTCATAGAAGAGGCTCGCAAAGTCAAACAATCGGTAATAATTCCGCGGTACACCTGGCATCGATGACGCGCGCGACGTGGAAGGCTGCAGCTGGATGAAATGGGCCCGCATAGTTCGACCCAACGAAAGCAACACCGAATCCACCAGCCTCCTCGAGCGTTCGACCGCGACGCGCCCACTTGCCCTGTTCGTCCTGGGAATGGGGCGATCGGGGACGTCGGCACTGACCCGGGTCCTTTCGTTGTGCGGCGCCACGCTCCCGGCGGGAATGATGGGTGCCGACGAGATCAACCAGCGCGGCTACTGGGAGCCGCGGGCATCCCTCCTGCTCAACAGGTCGATCCTGGAGCGCCGCGGCAGCGCCTGGTGGGACCCGTCACTGCGCGTGCTCGAGGAAGGTGCCTTCACCCCGGCGGAGAGGTCGGCGGCTACCGCCGACATCGCCGCTTACCTCAGGTCGCTGCCGGACGCACCGCTGCTGGTCATCAAGGACCTGCAGATCGTGGTGCTCTGGGAGATGTGGTTCGAGGCGGCACGCCAGGCGGGTCTTGACGTCGCCGTTGTGATCGCGGTGCGTCATCCGCAGGAGGTGATCGCGTCGCTCGGCAAGGCCACCGGGGCGTCACCGGAACTCGCGAGCGCCCTGTGGTTGAAGGGAAACCTGCTGGCCGAGCGCCAGTCGCGCGGCGTGCCCCGGGTGTTCGTCGAGTACACCCAGCTTCTCGAGAACTGGCGCCGCGAGGTGAAGCGGATTTCGACCGCGCTGGAGATCGAGCTGCGCGCCGAGGACGAAAGCGCGGTCGATGAGTTCCTCACCCCCGATCTGCGGCGCAACCGGGACAGTGGCCCGGTCATCGATCGCTTCGGCGCCGGCTGGATGTCGGCGGTCTACGAGGCGATGCGCACGGCGGCGCTGGACGGGCCACCGGACGCGGCGACGCTGGATCGGGTGTTCGAGGCCTACCGGGCCAGCGAGCATGATTTCCGGCTCGCGTTGGAGGACGCCCGCGGCCATTCCAACAGCCTCACCGCCAGGCTGCTTCGGCCGTCCCTGATGAAGCCGGTGCTCGAGGTTGTCGCGATGGCGCACCGGCGCAAGGGAACCTGGGCCTAGCCGACGGTTCGCCCGGCGGGCGAACGCGCCCGCGTCATCGAGTTGTTAAGTAAGCAAAACAAATATGCAAAATTGACGCCCTCGTCACCGAATCACGCTAGAGTCGTTAGCGCACCATGATCCGATCATTAGCTCGTCAGGGGAGAGCCTGATCCCGCAGGAGGTGCAGGGGGACGGTGTCGTCTTTGTGCCAAAGACGTTGAGGTGGATTGAGTTTCATTTCTCGACGTCGCAGTGCACACCGGGCAAAGACGGTCTTGACTGTGACGGCGTTGCCGTGCGCGAGAGCTCGAGATGGGCGCGGAACCGAGAAGTCATGGGTGGCAACCGAGTTCGCATGTAGCGAGGTGCACCGAAAGGTTTGCGTTTGCAATGAGATTTGCCCGGATCGCGAAATCTGCTGAAACTACTCACCCCGTCCGTCGCCCGGTCATTGTCTTCGTGTTGGGCCCACAACGCTCGGGCACGTCGGCGATCACGCGGGTTCTCTCGCTGTGCGGTGGAACGCTTCCCCCCGGGATGTTGGGCGCGGATGCGAACAATCCGCTCGGCTATTGGGAACCGCGGGCCGCCATCACGCTCAACGAGTCGATCCTGCGTCGCCACGGCAGCAACTGGTATGACCCGTCACTGCGTTTGCTGGACGATGCCGCGTTCAGCCCCCGAGAGAGGGCTGCCCACATCGCCAAGATCGCGGGCTACCTCACCAAGTTGCCGGCGGCGCCACTGGTGGTGATCAAGGAACCCCGGATAACCACCTTGTCCGACCTGTGGTTCGAGGCGGCACGCACGGCCGGGTTCGATGTTGCGGCCGTCATCGCGGTGCGCCAGCCGCAGGAGGTCATCAAGTCGATCGCCGCGTCCTGGCAGGTCTCTCCGGCGCTCGCCAGTGCGATCTGGGTGAAATACAACCTGCTGGCCGAGCGCCACACGCGCGGCGTGACGCGGGTGTTCGTCGAGTACGCCAACCTCCTCGACGACTGGCGCCGGGAGGTGAAGCGAATCTCGTTGGCGCTCCCAATGGAATTGAGCGCGGACGAAGAACAGCCGGTCGAGGACTTCCTGCGGCCCGACCTGCGACGCCAACGACACAGCGGCCCGGTGGCCGATCTCTTTGGCACCGACTGGATTTCGGCTGTCTACGAAACACTGTGCGCGGCGGCGCTGGACGAGCCCGTGGACAGGGGCACGCTGGATCGGGTCTTCGAGTCCTACCGCGCGTGTGAACGCGATTTCCGCCAGGCTTTCCAGGACTTTCACGGATTATCCAACAGCATGCTGTTCCGCGTCTTCCCGCCCATGATCGCGGGCCCGGTGATGGAGGTGCTCGCGATGGCCCATCGGCGCAGGGGCACCTGGGCCTAGTGGTACCCGGCCGGGACCGGCAATCCCGCTGACCCCGCGAGGGTGCCCGATATGATCGACCGGACCGTGCTGTCGGCAACGCGCGCGCGTCCTACCTGCAGACCAATGGGAGGTCCCGGCTCTTGTCAGCTTCCGTGCTCATCACCGGAGGGGCGGGGTTCATCGGGTCGGCACTGTCGCACCGTCTCGTCGGGGACGGTTACGACGTCGCGGTGATGGACGTCTTGCACCCCCAGGTGCATGGGGGAGACCGGCCGCTCGACCTGCCGTCGTCGGTGCGGTTGTTCACCGGCGACGTCACGCACGCTCCCGATTGGGACGCGGTGCTGCGGCTGTGTCGTCCCTCGCAGATCGTCCACCTGGCGGCCGAAACCGGAACGGCGCAGTCCCTGTCGGAAGCCACGCGCCACGGTTCGGTGAACGTGGTGGGCACCACCCAGCTCCTCGACGCCTTGAGCCGCGCGGGAATCGTTCCCGACCAGCTGGTACTGGCGTCGTCGCGGGCCGTCTACGGCGAAGGCGCCTGGCAAGCTGGCGGCCAGGTGTTCTACCCGCCGCCGCGCAGCCACGCACAGCTCGTCGCCGGCCAGTGGGATCCCCCGGGGCCCGGCGGTGCACCTGCGGTGCCGCTGCCCAGCCGCGCGAGCGGGACGGAGCCCCGGCCGACCAACGTTTACGCCGCGACCAAGCTCGCCCAGGAGCACCTGCTGGCGGCCTGGACGGCCGCGCACGACACCAACGTCAGCGTGCTCCGTCTCCAGAACGTCTACGGTCCGGGCCAGTCGCTGACGAATTCGTACACCGGAATCGTCGCGCTGTTCGCCCGGTTGGCGCGCGAGGGTCAATCGCTGGAGGTGTACGAAGACGGCCGGATCGTGCGGGATTTCGTCTACATCGATGACGTCGTCGACGCGCTGTACGCCGCCCTGCAGCGGCCCGCGGCGGGGTCGCGCCGCCTCGACATCGGGTCGGGCAATGGGACCACCATTCACGAGCTGGCGGACAAGGTGGCCGCCATGTGCGACGCGCCTGCCCCGACCGTTGTCGCGAAATTCCGTGATGGTGACGTGCGCGCCGCCAGCTGCGACATCGGACAGGCCGAAGCCGAGCTGGACTGGCACCCGAAGTGGACGCTCGACGACGGTCTGCGCGCATTGCTCGAATGGATCGGCAAGCAGTCCGAATCCTCCGGCTGACCAACCGAAGAGCCGCCTTCACCGTGTCGAAAACCATCAGCGCCCGACCGGGTCGGGCGCGCATCCAGCAAACGGCGCGGCTTTCGATGCAGGGCGGCGGCCGTCGGAAGCATATGATGGTCCGCAGGGGGCTGACCGGTGGTCAGGCGACAAGTCACTCGTTGACTACGCGGTACAGGTTAGGGGGGCCGAGGGTTGGCGAGCATGATGGAAAGATGCGAAAAGCGTTGGCGGCCGGGGCGAACGTCTAGGCTGATCAACGGGAGGAAGTTCGTGCGAACTGGGGGGCAGTCTTGACCGTTGCCGATCGCGGCATGCGATCTTCATTCGTGGACACGCGATCGGCGTACCTCGACTTGCTCCGCCGCAACCTCACCCGGTTCGGCAGCGACGAGTTGGTGCCCGTCGGTTGGAACTACTTCGGGCGGCCGATGCTCAGCACCCGCAAATTCATGATGGTGCGCAAGCGCCCGTTCAATCCGCACGCGCGCGGCCTGGGGCTCGATTGGCCCGCGGATGCCCTGACGATGATCGGCATGCAGCGGCTGACCAGTTTGCAGCAGTGCGTCGAGACCGTGCTGAACGAGGATGTCCCCGGCGACTTGGTCGAGTGCGGGGTGTGGCGCGGCGGGGCGTCGATCCTGATGCGTGGCGTGCTGGCCGCCTACGGCGATAAGCAGCGGCGGGTGTGGCTGGCCGATTCGTTCGAGGGGGTTCCGCCCCCGGACACCGCCCATTACGAAGCGGACAGGGGAATCCGGCTGCACCGCGCCGCCGGCGTGTTGGCCGTGTCGGAGGCGCAGGTCCGGGCGAATTTCGAGCGCTATGGGTTGCTGGATGACCAGGTTCGTTTCCTGCCGGGCTGGTTCAAGGACACGCTGCAGGATGCGCCGATCGATCGCATCTCCGTGCTGCGGCTCGATGGCGACCTGTACGAGTCGACGATCCAGGCGCTCGATGCGCTTTATCCGCGGCTATCGCCGGGCGGTTTCTGCATCGTCGACGACTACCACGCGATCGAGGCCTGCCGGCAAGCTGTCACGGACTACCGGACGAAGCACGGAGTGACCGCCGAGATCGTGGAGATCGACGGCACCGGGGTGCTGTGGCGTAAGGAATGACGAGCCGCTTCGCCGTCGCTGAGTAGCCCGCACCGATGCTGGCATACGCCGATATCTAAGGTGATGTCGGTGCATCATTGCCGCCGATGGCACAACTGAAGGGCTTGAACTCGCGATGAAAATGGTGCTGGCGAGCTATGGCACTCGCGGCGACATCGAGCCTTCCGTGGTGGTCGCCCGCGAATTGGTCCGTCGAGGCCACGACCTGGTGATGGCGGTCCCGCCCGACTCGATCGCCTTCACCGAGGCGGCCGGCCTGGCGGCCGTCCCGTACGGGCTGGAATCGCAGGCGTGGCTGGACCTGTACCGCAACTTCTGGACGTCGTTCTTCGGCGCTTTCTGGCGGGTCCGGGAGATGAGGTCGATGTGGCGCGAGATGTGGGACCTCAGCGACCAGTGCTGGGCGCAGATGAACACCACCCTGGTGTCGCTTGCCGACGGCGCGGATCTGCTGTTGGCCGGGCAAAGCTATCAGGAGCCCGCCGCCAACGTCGCGGAGTACTACGACATCCCGTTGGCCACGCTGCATCACGTCCCCATGCGGCCGAACGGCCAGACCGTTGCGATGCTGCCG
>NZ_LZJM01000108.1:0-12690 GCF_001667665.1 Mycobacterium sp. E342 | reverse complement strand
CGCTGCGCGACGGTCTTCAGCCGGAATTCCCAGGCCCGCAACCTGTTTCGGCGCGCCAGCGCCGGGTCGGCCAGTTGCGCCGAGAGGGTTTCCACCAGCTCGTCGACGTCCGGCTCGCCGACGTCGGGCAAGGCCGCCGCGCCCACCCAGGGCACGCCGCCGTACCGCGGCGCGTGCGCGGTCAGCGTCTCGCGGTTGGCGGCCAGCACGTCGTGCCACGCGCGGTGCACGTCGATCTTGGACACCACCGCGACGACCACGTCGGTGTGTGCGGCGGCGGCGTCCAGCAACGCGCAGTCGGAGGGCGTGAGCTGGGCTGCCGCCGAGACGACGAACACCACCGCCGTCGCCACCTCGCCGGGACCCAGCTCCGCCGACTCGACAAATTTCTGGTCCGGTAGCCGTTCGGTCAGCACCGCCGCCACCGCGCTGACCCCGGACATCCACGGTCCGGTCACCAGCACCACGTCCCGGCGGTGGACCGCGGGGGCGTCCAGCTCCGGTCCGATGCCCGCCACCAGCGCGTCAACCGCAGCCACTGGATCGTCGTGCGGCTCGCCGTTCACCGCCAGTCCCCCGGCGGCTGCGTGGGCAGCGATCCGCAGGCCTGCGACCACAACCGCATCGATCCCCGGGCGATGTCGGCGCCGCAGGCGCGGTGCAGGTCGCTGACCGACGCGCGGCTGTAGCGCTGCCACCGCACCGCGCGCGGCAGGTGCGTGGACGGGTCGCGGTCCCAGTCGGCGCGTCCCGAGTTGTCCGGGTCCAGCCCGGCCGCCTCGGCCAGGTCGACGGCGGCCGCCATCCGCGCGACCACGGTGTCGTCGTGGGACAAGAACGCACCGATCTTCTCCGCGGATTCATCCGGGCCGACGGCCAGCGCCTCCAGCTCCGCGACGGCGTCCAGCACCCGCTGGTAGCGCGCCTCGGCGCCGGCGATCGAGATGTGGGACAAGACGGCGTCGACACCGCTCGTCCGGCGGAGCAGGGCCCGCACCTGCCGGACCGTTCTGCCCTGCCGGATCGCGGCGACGGCGAGCGCGATGCCGAACAGGTCCAGGGTGTCCAACAGGCGAACTCGCACGTCGGCCGCCATCGGAATGTCGGCCGCCAGGAACCTGGCGAACGAACCGTCGAGCGCGGTGGCCACCCCTGGGTGCGCAGCCAGCGTCCGCAGCGCCGCCCACAGCGCGGCGTCGAGGTCGTCGAGCGCTGCGGCCGCGAGCAGGCCGGTCATCGGGACCATGGGCGCGCCCAGCACGGCCCCCAGTTCGGCGCAGCGGGTTCGCGCTACTGCGATCGGCCCGTCGCCGCGGGACAGGGACCCGGTCAGGTCGGCCTTGTTCAGCACCGCCACCACCGGGCGTTCAGCGCCGGCGATCGCGTCCACGTCCTCCGGCTTGACCACCTCGGCGATCACGTACACGAGGAGGTCGACGTCGCGGTCGTCGGCGCTTGTCACCGAGACGCCCACAGCGGCGCCGCCCAGCGCGCGGGCCACCGTGCCGCGGCCCACGCCGGGCCGCCCCCGGACGAGCACGCGCAGCGTGGCGGCCGTTCGCTCGGCGATCGCCGTCACGCGCGGGTCGGCGTGGCCGGCGGCGAAGCGCGCCAGCTCGTCGACGAAATCTTGGTGTCCTTGTCGCCTCATGTCCCCTCAAATGTCCTGCATGCGGTTCGACGGGCCCGACCCGGGGGCCGATCGGGTTCCAGCGAATGGTGGCACCTGCGTCACTTTGATGCGAGCCACCGTTTGACTGTTACCAGCTGAAGGCAACTGTTGGGTATCAATCTGGACCAGGGGCGGCTACATCACCGGTTTATGGGCCACCATGGACAAATGCATGCGCAACCCGGGGTGGAAGTGTGTCCCGACGCGCCGGAGCAGTCGGACGGGACGCGCAACCAGCGCCATCTTCCTGCATCGACCTTCCGCTCCCGACGTTCCGCCCTTTCCGACGCCCAGCGGCGGACCTGGGAGCGGCTGTGGCCGGAGCTGGGCCTGTCCCTGGGCGCCCCGGCACCCGAAGGGGCCGAGCCGCCGCTGGACACTCGGGCGTGGTTCGGTCGCCGCGCACCGCTGGTGCTCGAGATCGGTTGCGGCAGCGGCACATCCACCTTGGTGATGGCGAAGGAAGAGCCCGGGGTCGACGTGCTCGCGGTGGAGATCTACAAGCGGGGCCTGGCGCAGCTGCTGTGCGCGATCGACCGTGAGCACGTGGGCAACATCCGGTTGATCCGCGGCAACGCGCTCGATGTGCTGCAGCGGCTGATCGCCCCCGGTTCGCTGACCGGGGTCCGCGTCTTCTTCCCCGACCCCTGGCCGAAGGCCCGGCACCACAAGCGCCGGTTTCTGCAGCCGGGCACGATTGGCCTGATCGCCGACCGGTTACTCCCTGGTGGTGTCCTCCACGTCGCGACGGACCACCCCGGCTACGCCGAACACATCGGCGCCTGCGGCGATGCCGAGCCGCGGCTGCGTCGCGCCGGTCCCGGCGCCGGGCTGCCGATCTCGGTGGTGCGGCCGACCACCAAATACGAGTCGAAGGCCCACGAAGCGGGCAGCGCCGTGACCGAATTCATCTGGCTACGACATGAGTAGGCGATGACCATGAGCCTGGCGGAAGAAAAGACCGCGGCAGATCCCCTGGCGGCGTTGCCCGACGACTCGCTGGGCAGCTTCTCGCCGCCGGGCGGGCGCGTCCTGCTGGTGTGGGACGCACCCAACCTCGACATGGGGCTCGGCTCGATCCTGGGCCGGCGGCCCACCGCCCTGGAGCGGCCGCGGTTCGACGCCCTGGGGCGCTGGCTGCTGGGGCGCACGGCCGAGGTCAGCGCCGCCCGGCCGGGTGTGGTGGTCGAGCCCGAGGCCACCGTCTTCACCAACATCGCACCGGGCAGCGCCGAAGTCGTGCGGCCCTGGGTCGACGCCCTGCGCAACGTGGGGTTCGCGGTGTTCGCCAAGCCGAAGATCGACGAGGACAGCGACGTCGACCGCGACATGCTCGCCCACATCGAACTGCGGCGCAGCGAAGGGCTGGCGGCGCTGGTGGTGGCCTCGGCCGACGGGCAGGCGTTTCGGCAACCGCTGGAGGAGATAGCGCGCAGCGGGGTCGCCGTCCAGGTCATCGGATTTCGCGAACATGCGAGTTGGGCGCTAGCGTCGGATACCTTGGACTTCGTTGACCTGGAAGACATCAGCGGTGTGTTCCGGGAGCCGTTGCCGCGAATCGGGCTGGATTCGCTGCCTGACCAGGGAGCATGGCTGCAGCCGTTCCGGCCGCTGTCCGCTCTGTTGACCGCGCGTGTGTGACACTGGCTTGGAAACCGAAAGACACCACGCGGGTCGTTAACGATCCAGTAAGGAGCTTGCGTGTTCGCCTGGTGGGGTCGAACTGTGTACCGGTACCGGTACATCGTGATCGGGGTCACGGTAGCTCTGTGCCTGCTGGGTGGCGTGTTCGGGATGAGCCTCGGCAAGCATGTCACACAGAGCGGCTTCTACGACGAGGGCAGCCAATCCGTGAAGGCCTCGGTGCTGGGTGACCAGACCTACGGCCGCGACCGCACCAGCCACATCGTCGCCACCTTCACCGCCCCGCAGGGCAAAACGGTCGACGACGCGTCGTGGCGCGACAAGATCGTCGCCGAGCTCAACAAGTTCAAGGCCGACCACCCCGACCAGGTCGTCGGGTGGGCCGGCTGGCTGGCGGCCCCCGAGAGCACCAACCCCCTGATCAAGGGCATGGTCAGCGAGGACAAGAAGCACACCTTCGTGTCCATCCCGCTCAAGGGCGACGACGACGACAGCATCCTCAACAATTACAAGGCCATCGCGCCCGACCTGCAGAAGCTCGACGGCGGCACCGTGCAGCTGGCCGGACTCGAGCCCATCGCCAACGCCCTGACCGGCACCATCGCCACCGACCAGCGCCGTATGGAGGTCCTTGCGGTCCCGATGGTGGCGGTGGTCCTGTTCCTGGTGTTCGGCGGCGCGGTCGCGGCGGGCCTGCCCGCGATCGTGGGTGGGCTCAGCATCGCGGGCTCGCTGGGCATCCTGCGGCTCGTCGCCGTGTTCGGGCCTGTGCACTATTTCGCCCAGCCGGTGGTGTCGCTGATCGGCCTGGGTATCGCGATCGACTACGGGCTTTTCGTGGTGAGCAGGTTCCGGGAGGAGATCGCCGAGGGCTACGACACCGAGACCGCCGTGCGGCGCACCGTGATGACGGCCGGGCGCACCGTGACGTTCTCTGCGGTCCTGATCATCGCGTCCAGCGCCAGCCTGCTGGTGCTGCCGCAGGGCTTCGTGCACTCGCTGACCTACGCGATCTTCGCCGCGGTGGGGCTCGCCGCGTTGCTGTCGATCACGTTCCTGCCGGCCTGCCTGGGCATCCTCGGGCGCCACGTCGACGCGCTGGGCGTGCGGACCGCGTTCCGGGTGCCGTTCCTGCGGAACTGGAAATGGTCGCGGGCCTACCTGAACTGGCTGGCCGACCGGCTGCAGAAGACCAAGACCCGCGAAGAGGTGGAGGCCGGCTTCTGGGGCAAGCTGGTCAACTGGGTGATGAAGCGGCCGCTGGCCTTCGCCATCCCGATCGCCGTCGGCATGATCCTGCTCGTCATCCCGCTGAGCAACCTGTCGTTCGGCGGCATGAGCGAGAAGTATCTGCCGCCAACCAATTCCGTGCGCCAGGCGCAGGAACACTTCGACAAGCTCTTCCCCGGCTACCGCACCGAGCAGCTGACAATGGTGATCCAGAGCACCAACGGCAGCAAGGTCACCGACCAGCAGGTCGCCGACATCCGGAACCGGATCTCCTCGATCGGCGGGTTCACCGACAAGACCTGGGAGGAGCGGCCGTGCCCGACCATCGCGGGCAACCCCTGTGTCGCCGGACCGAACGGGACCACGGTGCCCAAGGACGGCTCGGTGCGCGTTATTCAGAACGGCCTGGTCAATAAGAACGACGCCGCCAAGAAGATCAGCGAGCTCCGGGCGATAAATCCGCCGAAGGGCCTCAACCTCTATGTCGGCGGCACCCCCGCCCTGGAGCAGGACAGCATCCACAGCCTGTTCGACAAGGCTCCGCTGATGCTGGTGTTCCTGCTCGGCGCCACGCTGCTGTTGATGTTCCTGGCGTTCGGATCGGTGGTGTTGCCGGTCAAGGCGGTGCTGATGAGCGCGCTGACACTCGGGTCGACGATGGGCATCCTGACGTGGATCTTCGTCGACGGCCACCTGTCGGGCGTGCTCAACTTCACCCCGACCCCCCTGATGGTGGTGGTGATCGCGCTGGTGGTCGCGGTGGGCTTCGGCCTGGCCACCGACTACGAGGTGTTCCTGGTGTCGCGGATGGTCGAGGCGCGCGAACGCGGCATGTCGACCGCCGAGGCCATCCGGATCGGCACCGCGACGACCGGGCGCCTGATCACGGCCGCCGCCCTGGTGCTGGCCGTGGTGGCGAGCTCGTTCGTGTTCTCCGACCTGGTTCTGATGAAATACCTGGCGTTCGGCCTGATGGCGGCGCTGCTGTTGGACGCGACCGTGGTCCGCATGTTCCTGGTGCCGTCGGTGATGAAGCTGCTCGGCGACGACTGCTGGTGGGCCCCGCGCTGGGCCCGGCGGCTGCAGAACAAGATCGGGCTGGGCGAGATTGACCTGCCCGACGAGCGCAAGCGGCCCACCCTCAACGGGCGGCCCGCGCGGCCGCCGGTCGGGGCCAGCCTGGTCGCCGCTGCGCCGCGCCCGCCACACGACCCCACCCACCCCGCCGCACTCGAACCGTCGCGCGCGACGCGTCCGGGGCCGGCCGAGTCCAAGCCCGCACCGGCCGACACCGCCGGCACCACCCGCCTGCAAACCAGACCCGGTCAGCCGACGGAGGCCAAGACGACTCGCCTGTCCGTGCCCACCGCCGCCCCGGCCACCCCCGCATCAGGAGGCCACGAACGGCCGGCCACCCCGGCGCCGGCCCGTCCGCCCGCGCCGGGCCCGGCCGCGCCGCCGCCACCACCGTCGAGTGGCCAAACCCGGGCGATTCCGGTGCCCACCAACCGCACCGACGACCAGGCCGATGCGGCCGAACCCACCACCGCGTTCCCGTCGATGCGGTCGGAGGGCGCCGACTCCGACGCGGCCACCGAGAAGTTGAACTCCCCCGGCCAGGGCGAGAACGGTGACGCGCGCCAGCGCCGTCGCTCCGGCGGCGGCCTGTCCGCCCAGGACCTGCTGCGCCGCGAGGGACGGCTCTAAGACCGGTTAGCGGCCCGAGCCCGACTTGGCCTCGGGCTCGTCGGGTTCCGCCTGCAGGATCGCGCCGCCGGATCCGGCCTCCTCGGTCTGCTTCTCGGCCTCGGCGGCCGGATCCGGGGCGAGCAGCACCTGCATGGCGTTGTTGAGGAAGGCGACCGTCGGCACGGCCAGCAGCGCGCCGACTATTCCGCCGAGCACGCCGCCCGTGGAGATCGCCAGCACCACCCCGAGGGGGTGGATCGACACCGCGCGGCCCATCACCAGCGGCTGCAGCACGTGGGCCTCGAGTTGGTTCACCGCGATCAGCAGACCGAGCGTGATCAGCGCGTACACGATGCCCTTGGCCAGCAGGGCGACCACCACCGCCACCAGGCCCGAGATCAGGGCACCGACGAGCGGGATGAACGCGCCCAGGAACACCAGCGAGGCCAGCGGCAGCGCCAGCGGGATGCCCATGATCGCCAGGCCGGTGCCGACGCCGGCCGCGTCGGTCAGGGCCACCAGGAACGTCGCCCGCACGTATCCGGTCAGCGATCCGTAGCCGGCGCGGCCCGCCTCGCTCACCCGGTCGCGGACGTCGGCCGGGAAGATCTTGGACACGTAGGCCCAGATGTTGCGCCCGCCGTAGAGGAAGAAGATGAGCGTGAACAGCACCAGCACCGCCGCGGTGACCAGCTCGGTGATGGTGGCCGCGGTGGACAGGGCGCCGCTTTCCAGCTTCGCCTGGTTGTTGCGCAGCGCCTCGATGGCGGCATTGCCGGCGTTGTCGATCTGTTCGCTGCGCAGGTGGGCGGGCCCGTGGATGAGCCAGCGCCGGGTGGACTCGATGCTGCGGGTCACCTGTTCGGTCAGGCCCGGCACGCCGTCGATGAACTGGATGACGACGAACGCCAGGATGCCGCCCAGGATCGCGAACCCGCCCAGCAGCACCAACGTCACCGCCCCGCCGCGGGGCAGGCCGCGCCGGTCGAGCCAGTCCACCACCGGCAGCAGCAGCGCGCTGAGCAGCAGCGCCACCAGCACCGGGACGACGATGACCTCGAGCCGCTTCACCACCCACAGCAGCGCGATCAGCGCGGCGAGGATGACCAGCAAACGCCAGGCCCAGGCTGCGGTCTTACGGACAAGGGGTTCGACCGAAGCGTCGTCGGTGTTTGCCGGCATTGGGTGAGCCTATCCGGCGCGGGGCACCGCCAAACCTGCGAAGACCCGCCCGGACACCGGGCGGGCGGGTCCGCGTCGGCACGATCCGGTTACGACGGCGACACGGTCGGAGCTGCGCGGCGATGCCCGCGCCACCTGCACCGTTACCCTAAAACACGTGTCGCATGACGCACCTGCCCGCAATCTCGACTTCCCGCGCGAAGAGGCCCAGCGCGGGAAGTACTGGTGGGTCCGCTGGGTGATCCTCGGCATCGTCGCGATCGTGCTTGCCGTTGAGGTCGCGCTGGGCTGGCATCAGCTGGCCAAGGCCTGGACGAGCCTGTACGAGGCGAACTGGTGGTGGCTGCTGGCGTCGGTGGTGGCGTCGGCCGCGTCGATGCACAGCTTCGCGCAAATCCAGCGCACGTTGCTGCGATCGGCCGGCGTGCACGTCAAGCAACTGCGATCCGAGGCCGCCATCTACGCCGCCAATTCGCTGAGCACCACGCTGCCCGGCGGGCCGGTGCTGTCGGCCACGTTTTTGCTTCGGCAGCAACGGCTTTGGGGCGCTTCGACGGTGGTGGCGTCGTGGCAGCTGGTGATGGGGGGCGTCCTGCAGGCCGTCGGGTTGGCGCTGCTGGGGCTGGGCGGGGCGTTCTTCCTCGGCGCGAAGAACAACCCGTTCTCGTTGCTGTTCACCCTGGGCGGCTTCGTCGCGTTGCTGATCCTCGCCCAGGCGGTCGCATCGCGGCCCGAGCTGATCGACGGCATCGGCTGCCGGGTGTTGTCCTGGGTCAACTCCGTCCGGGGCCGGCCCGCCGACACCGGCCTGGACAGGTGGCGCCAGACGCTGATGCAGCTCGAATCGGTGAGCCTGGGCCGGCGCGACCTGGGCGTGGCGTTCGGCTGGTCGATGTTCAACTGGATCGCCGACGTGGCCTGCCTCGGCTTCGCGGCGTACGCCGCCGGGGACCACGCGTCGGTCGCCGGGCTCACGGTGGCCTACGCGGCCGCCCGCGCCGTCGGCACGATACCGCTGATGCCGGGCGGGCTGTTGGTGGTGGAGGCGGTGCTGGTGCCCGGGCTGGTGTCCAGCGGCATGTCGTTGCCCAACGCCATCTCGGCCATGCTGATCTACCGGCTGATCAGCTGGTTGCTCATGTCCGCCATCGGCTGGGTGGTGTTCTTCTTCGTGTTCCGCACGGAGAACGTCACCGTCCCGGATGACGAGGAGACCGCGCCGGCGGCCGAACCGACGGCGCCTCAGGGCCGGCCCGCCGGCGATCCGACCGAGACCGCCCTGCAGGGCCCGTTGCCGCCCGACCGGAGCGCGGAAACCGAAAGCTAGCCGGCGGTGTTGCCGCGCGGCGGGCCCGACAGCGGGCTGGCCGGTGCGGCGGGACCCGTGGCGGCTGGCGGCAGCGCTCCCGCCGCGTTGCCCGGCAGGGCGGGCAGACCACCGGCCGCGCCCTGCGCCTGCTGCATCATGCCCATCGCCTGGGACGGCGAGATCGGCAGCTTGCACTGCAGCGACAGGTTGGTCAGCGGCTGGGCGATCGACGTCATGTCGCCGGCGACCTTGGGGTTGGCCTCGAAGTAGGACTTCAGGCCGGTCATCGACTGCGGTCCCGCCTGCTGCTGCAGCATCGAGGTCATCGTCTGGTTGGTCTCCGGGTGGGAGTCCAGGTAGTCGCCCATCGACTTGGACACCGAACCGATCGTCCGGGCGACTTCGCTGGCCGCGCACGGGTCGTTGGCGCCGGTCGCCGGTGGGCCCGCCAGGACCGCCAGCGCGGCGCCCGGCAGGGTGGCGGCGATGAGCCCGGCGAAGATTCTGCGGCGCCCGGTCGCGGTGCCTCTCGTCATGGAAACTCCTTCACGGTTTGCGACTTCGCGCGCAGCACGGGCGCCTCGCAAATAGACGGCCTTAACGATCGCGGAGTTCCCCAGGGTCCCGCGGGCCATCCGACATCCTGCCATCGCCGCCGGCACCCCTGCCAGCCCGCGTGAGCACGTGTGAGGAAAATCCCGCCCGGTAACCGGTTCACAACGACTTGGCAGCGTCTTGGCAACAAGCCCGTCGTTGCAGCTCAGCTGCCAGAAAGCACACATGATCCACAGGCCACTGCGGTATCCTCGCCAGCACGCGTAAGCGACTCACGGGGAGTGGAAGAAATCCAGCAGTTAATGATGCGCCTCAGCCGCAGCCTGCGTAAGTACCGCTGGTTGGTCTTCACCGGCTGGTTGCTGGCTTTGGTTCCGGCGGTCTACCTCGCCCTGACGCAGTCGGGGAACCTCACCGGCGGCGGTTTCGAAGTGGCCGGTTCTCAGTCGCTGCTCGTGCACGACCAGCTCGAGGAGCTCTACCACGACCAGGGGTCGTCCTCGCTGGCCCTGGTGGCGGCCCCCCGCCCGGACGCCAGCTACTCCGACATCAACGACGCTGTCGCGCTGCTGCGGCGGACCGCCGCCGAGGTCCCCGGCGTCTCGGAGGTGCCCAACCCCGCCCAGCGGCCGCCGCAGCCGGACCGGCCGTACGTGCTGTCCCTGCGGCTGGATTCGCGGAACACCAGCGACGTGGCCAAGCAGCTGCGTAAGAAGGTCGGCGTCAACGGCGATCAGGCCGGCCAGACCGCGGATGGCCGGGTGCGGCTGTACGTGATCGGGCAGGGCGCCCTGTCCGCGGCCGCGGCGCAGAACACCAAGCACGACATCGCCGCGGCCGAGCGGTGGAACCTGCCGGTGATCCTGATCGTCCTGCTCGCCGTGTTCGGCTCGCTGGCCGCCGCCGCGATCCCGCTTGCCCTCGGTGTCTGCACGGTTGTGGTCACCATGGGCCTGGTCTATCTGCTGTCGGCCTACACGACCATGTCGGTGTTCGTGACGTCGACGGTGTCCATGTTCGGGATCGCGCTCGCCGTCGACTATTCGCTGTTCATCCTGATGCGCTTCCGTGAGGAGCTGCGCTCCGGCCGCGAGCCGCGGGAGGCCGTCGACGCCGCCATGGCCACGTCGGGGCTGGCGGTGGTGCTGTCCGGGATGACCGTCGTCGCCTCCCTTACCGGGATCTACGTGATCAATACCCCGGCGCTGAAATCGATGGCGACCGGAGCGATCCTGGCCGTCGCCGTCGCGATGCTGACGTCGACCACGTTGACCCCGGCCGGGCTGGCGACGTTCGGCCGATCGGCCGCGAAGAGGTCGGCCTTGCTGCACTGGTCGCGCGGGCCGGAGGGGGGCCAGTCCCGGTTCTGGAACCGCTGGATCGGCTGGGTGATGCGGCGGCCCTGGATATCGGCGCTGGCGGCAGCGCTGGTCCTGCTCGTCATGGCCGCGCCGGCGTCCTCGATGGTGCTGGGCAACAGCCTGCTGCGCCAGTTCGACTCGGCGCACGAAATCCGTGCCGGCGTGGGCGCCGCGGCCGAGGCCCTGGGTCCCGGCGCGCTGGGCCCGATCCGGGTGCTGGTGACCTTCCCGGACGGCGGCGCCGCCTCCCCCGAACACGGCCAGACCATCAGCGCGATCCGGCAGCGAATGACGCAGGCGCCCAACATCGTCTCGGTGGCGCCACCGCAATTCGCCGAGGACAACGGCAGCGCCATGCTGGCCGCGGTGTTGTCGGTCGACCCGGAGGACATGCGCGCCCGCGAGACCGTCGGCTGGATGCGAGCGCAGCTGCCCAAGGTGCCCGACCGCGGGACGGCGCGAGTCGACGTCGGCGGCCCGACCGCGCTGATCAAAGACTTCGACGATCAGGTGTCCAAGACCGAGCCGCTGGTGCTGGCGATCGTCGCGCTCATCGCATTCGTGATGTTGCTGGTCTCGGTCCACTCGGTGTTCCTGGCGCTGAAGGGCGTCCTGATGACCTTGCTGTCGGTCGCGGCCGCCTACGGCAGCCTGGTGATGGTGTTCCAGTGGGGCTGGCTGAAGGATCTCGGGTTCGCCCAGATCAGCTCGATCGACAGCACGGTCCCGCCGCTGGTGCTGGCGATGACGTTCGGGTTGTCGATGGACTACGAGATCTTCCTGCTGACCCGCATCCGGGAACGCTTCCTGCACTCCGGCAACACCCGCGACGCGGTGGCCTACGGCGTGAGCACCAGCGCCCGCACCATCACCAGCGCGGCCCTGATCATGATCGCCGTCTTCGTCGGCTTCGCGTTCGCCGGCATGCCGCTGGTCGCCGAGATCGGCGTGGCGTGCGCGGTGGCGATCGCGGTGGACGCCACCGTGGTGCGGCTGGTGCTGGTGCCGGCGCTGATGGCGATGTTCGCGCAGTGGAACTGGTGGCTGCCGCCGTGGCTGTCCCGGGTCCTGCCGTCGGTCGACTTCGACCGGCCGTTGCCCGCGGTCGACCTGGCCGACGTCATCGTCATCCCGGACGACATATCGGCGCTCACGGCGCCCAACGCCGACCTGCGGATGGTGATCAAGTCGGCGGCCAAGCTCAAACACCTGGCGCCCGACGCCATCTGCGTGACCGATCCGCTGGCCTTCACCGGCTGCGGCCGCAACGGCAGCCAGCGGCAGGCCGCCCTGCTGCAGTCGGCTGACCAGGACCGGGGCCGGGATCCCGGCCAGATTCCGCATCAGGTCAACATCGAGGACGAGAAGGCGGGCGTCGACGACCGGAAGACCAACGGCCACACCAACGGCGCCCCGGGAGCCAAGAAGCGGGTCGGCGGGCTGGCGTCACGCAACGGCATCGCCAAGGCGATCGTCGGGGCGGACCGGCCCGTCCACCCGGTCACGTTGTGGCGGGGCCGGCTCTCGGTTGCCATCGACGCGCTGGAGAGCGACACCGACGCCGCGGACCGGCCGGCGTACGAGCGGCTGTGCCCGGTGGAGACCACCCACGTGCAGCTGCCCACGGGCGACCGGTTGCTGGTCCCTACCGGCGCCGAGACGCTGCGCCTCAAGGGCTACCTCATCATGTGCCGTAACAGCCGCCGCGATTACGCCGACTTTGCCGATATGGTTGAAACGTTGGAGCCCGAGACCGCCGCTGTGGTGCTGTCCGGTATGGACAGGTACTACTGTTGTCAGTCGCCCAGGCGGCAATGGATCGCCAGCCAGTTGGTGCGTCGACTCGCTGATCCCGATCCCTGGGATTTCGACGACGAGCAGGGGTCTGACGCCGACGCCCACTCGGACTGGGAGGAGATCAGGCAGCGCTGCCTGTCGGTGGCCGTGGCGATGCTGGAGGAGGCGAGGTGACGTTGGCACCTGACCGACGCCCCGCGCCGCCGCAGCGGGAAACCGAGCCGCGTGGTCGCGACGCCGCGCCCAACCAG
>NZ_LZJM01000107.1:0-516 GCF_001667665.1 Mycobacterium sp. E342 | reverse complement strand
GACCCGAGCCGAACAGTGCGAATGCCGGTGCATGCCCGTCGGCGGGAATCAATGCCGCGGCCGACGCCCAGGACAAGGGCGGTCCGGGGCTGATCGAGCGGATGGTCACCTCGAAACTGCGCGTCGCGCGTCCTTCGATTCGCACGGCGGAGCCGAGTGCCACCTACCGCTTGCCGCTCAGGGCCGACGCCCGCACCGTCGGGGTGACCGCGTACCGGCTCGGACTCACCGTCGACGGCCGCGAGACGCTGTCGGGCATCTCGTTCAAGGCGCGTCCGGGCGTGTTCACCGCGGTCGTCGGGCCCTCGGCCGCGCGCAACTCCGCCCTGCTCGGACTGCTCGCCGGCTCCAGGCAGCTCAGCTCCGGGCGCGTCACCGTCGACGGCCACGACGTGCACGCCGCGCCGCAGTCCATGCGCACCCGCATCGGCATCGTGTCGCCCGACGACCGCGGTGAACACGCCCGGACGCGCCTTGAACGAGATGCCCGACAGCGTCTCGCGGCCGTCGACGGTG
>NZ_LZJM01000106.1:0-887 GCF_001667665.1 Mycobacterium sp. E342 | reverse complement strand
CGAGCAACGTTCCCCGGATCAATTTCTTGGCCGCGTCCAGCGCGGCGTGATAGTCCCGGGGCGGCGACGTGGCCGCCAGCTCCGTCAACCCATAGATCAGCGCGTAGACGGCCTCGACGATGCCGTTGCGGTCGGCCCGGTGCGCGAGCTCGCCCCGGCGGTAGGCATCGTCGATGACACCCTCGATGATTCCGCGAAACACCTGGAAGTCGGCCGCGAGCCGCGAATCGCGGGCGACAGCGCCTTCGGCGCGGATCACCCACTCGAAGGCGGCAAGATCGGGATACTCGCGCATGAGCCGGCCCGATTCGTCGAGCACCGCCTCGATGCGGTCGACGGCGGTCCCCGGGCGCGCGGCGGCCGCGCGCAGCCGCGGCAACGCGACGTCCGTGCGCGCCGCTATCGCGGCGTTGATCAGCTCCGCCTTGTTCGGAAAGTAGTTGTAGAGGCTGGCGCTGGTGATGTTCGCAGCCCGGGCGATCTCACGGATGGTGGCGCCCGCGTACCCGACCTCGGCCACGCAGCGCATCGCGGCGGTGATGATGCGGGCCCGGGTCTGCTCACCGTCGGCACCCACCGGGCGGCCCAATCGCGGCGGCGTGGCGCTCATGCGGCGGGAAGCACGTGGCAGCTCCGTCCATCACGCACTACGCACCTCCGCGGCGAAGCCGGAACTAATCGATCACTCGATTATATTCGACTGTGTCGGGCACCGAGAGCCGGCGGACGGGACGCGCGAGTGAGGACAGCACGGTGACGCGGGCGCAACGGGGACGTCCGGTCGGTGCCAGCGGCGAGGAGACGCGGCAGCGGATCGTCGTTGTCACCATGCGCTGCGTGGCCGAGGTCGGGTACGCGGGCGCCACCATCCGTGAGATCGCCCGGGC